>CANGMH010000460.1 GCA_947454005.1 Verrucomicrobiota bacterium | reverse complement strand
GGACGGGTTGATCTCGAACAAGTCTCCCGGCTTCTCCGCACCGATGAAACGGCCGCCATCGCCGAACTGCGCGGCCTGATCTTCCTCAACCCCGAAACCCGCGCGTGGGAGACCGACGACGCCTATCTCTCCGGCAATGTGCGCGCCAAGCTCATGGCCGCCGAAGCCGCGGCCGCACGGGACCCGCAGTTCCGCGCCAACGTCGAGGCCTTGCGCAGCGTTCAGCCCGAGGACCTGACTCCCTCCGAGATCGACGCCCGACTCGGGAGCGCGTGGATTCCCTGTGCCGACATCGCCGCCTTTGCCGAGACGCTCATGGGGGAACGCGGCGTCGAGGTGACCCACGCCGACGTCATCGGTAGTTGGGCGGTGAAAGGCGCCTGGAACGTCCGCCTCTCCGTTGCCAACACCACCGAATGGGGCACCGACCGACGATCCGCCCTCGATTTGCTCGAAGATGCCCTGAACCTCCGCACGCCCACCGTTTACGACGAGGATCCCGCCTCGGAGAAGCGGGTGGTCAACGGCCCGGCGACCGAGGCCGCCCGGGATCGTCAGCAAAAGATGAAGGACCGCTTCCAGGCGTGGCTCTGGGAGGATGATTCCCGCCGCGAACGCCTGGGCCGTCTCTACAACGACCGCTTCAACGCCGTTCGGCTCCGGACGTTCAACGGCGATCACCTCCAACTTCCCGGCGCCAGCCACACGGTGACGCTCCGCCCGCACCAAAAGGCAGCCGTTTGGCGCATTCTCCAGACGCCCAACGCACTCCTCGCCCACGTGGTCGGGGCCGGCAAGACCTACACCATGGTCGCTGCCGCGATGGAACTGAAGCGCCTCGGTCTCGCCCGCAAGCCGCTGTTCGTCGTGCCCAACCACATGCTGGAACAGTTTTCGTCGGAACTCCTCACCCTGTATCCCGCCGCCAACCTGCTGGTCGCGTCGAAGGAGGACTTCGAGCGGGAACGTCGTCAGACGCTCATGAGCCGAATCGCCACCGGCAACTGGGATGCCGTCATCGTCACGCACTCCGGATTCGAGCGTATCCCCCTCGGCATTGCCACGCAGGAAGCCTTCTTCACCGAACAAATCGAGGCGCTTGAAAACGCCATCACCGAACAGCAACGCGAAGACCGCGGTTCCCGGATCGTGAAGGAACTGGAGAAGGCGAAGAAGCGGCTGGAAACCAAGCTCAAGGAACTGCTCGCCGAGGGACGTAAGGACGCTGGCGTGACTTTCGAGCAGCTGGGTGTGGATCGTCTGTTCGTCGATGAGGCGCATCATTTCAAGAACCTGTTCTACGTCTCGAAGATGACCCGCATCGCGGGCCTGCCGCAGACCGCCTCGCAACGCGCCTTGGATATGTTCCTCAAGGTCCGACACGTCCAACGCACCGCGGGTGGCGGCGTGGTGTTCGCGACGGGTACGCCCATCGCCAACAGCGTCGCGGAGATGTTCACCATGCAGCGTTACCTACAACTCACGGCCCTTCAGGACCTGAAGCTCGATCACTTCGACGCCTGGGCCGGCACGTTCGGGGAACCCGTCACGGCGATGGAACTCTCGCCCGACGGCTCCGGTTACCGCCTCAACACGCGCTTTGCCCGGTTCATCAACGTACCGGAGCTCATGGCGCAATTCCGGCAGGTCGCCGACATCCAGACGGCCACCATGCTGCGGCTGCCCGTGCCTGCACTGCGCGGCGGCCGTCCCACGGTGCTTCGGGCGCCCGGCTCGCCCGAATTGAAGGCCATCGTCACCGAACTGGTCGCCCGCGCGGACAGGCTCCGTTCCGGCCAGGTTGATGCACGTACCGACAACATGCTGCTGGTCACGACCGACGGCCGCAAAGCCGCCCTCGATCTCCGGCTGTACGATCCGCATCTGCCCGACCTCCCCGACAGCAAGGTGAACCTCGCCGTCGAAACAGTGGAACGTATCTGGCGCGAGACCGCCGACCAGCGGGCCACCCAACTCGTGTTCTGCGACCTGTCCATCCCGGGGCCGGGTTTCTCGGTCTACACCGACATGCGGGACAAGCTCGTCGCGCGTGGCATCCCGGCCGACGAGATCGCCTTCATCCAGGATTTCGGCAGCGACGCCGCAAAGGCCGCTTTGTTCCGGGACGTCCGCAACGGCCGGGTCCGCATCCTCTTTGGCAGCACTGCCAAGATGGGTTCGGGCACCAACGTCCAACGCCGTCTCATTGCGCTCCACCACCTCGACGCCCCGTGGCGTCCGGCCGACGTGGAGCAACGCGAGGGTCGCATCCTTCGGCAGGGCAACCAGAACCCCGAGGTCCAGATCTACCGCTACGTGACCGCCGAGAGCTTCGACGCCTACATGTGGCAGTGCCTGGAGACCAAGGCGAAGTTCATCGCCCAAGTGATGACCGGCGACACCTCCCTCCGACGGTTGGAGGACGTCGACGGCGCCGCGTTGACCTACGCCGAGGTCAAGGCCATCGCCTCCGGCAATCCGTTGGTCATCGAGAAGGCCAACGTGGATGCTGAGCTCGCCCGCCTCACGCGCCTGCGCACGCAGCACAGCGAGGCCGACTACCGCATGCGCGGCCAGATTCGGACGTTGGGCGAAGAGATCCCGCGCCTCGAACGCCGCATCGCCGCCCTCGACACCGACATTGCCCGTCGCCAGGACACCCGCGGCGACCGGTTTGCTATTACCCTGGGCGATCAGATGGTCATCGACCGTGGCATTGCCGGGGAATTGCTCATCCGCGTCGGTGAACGCTCCAAAGGTCTCACCGGCGAACGTCGTCTTGGCGCCTTCGCAGGCTTCGATCTGTTGGTGTCGCCCCTGTACTCCGGCGAAGTCGAGTTGGTGCTGCGCGGCACCGGGACCCATTCCTGCCGGCTCCAAGCCACCGCCCACGGCACCACCCGGGCGTTGGAACACATGGTCAACCACCTCGAAGACACCCGCGGCGCCCTGGCCGACCGACTCGCGCAGGCGCGGAAGCAACTCGGCGACTTCCAAGTGCAGGTAGACGCTCCCTTCGAGCACGGCACCCGGCTCGCCGAACTGGAGCGTCGGCAACAAGAACTAGTTCAGGCCCTCGACTTGTCGCGCAGCGTTGGC
>CANGMH010000459.1 GCA_947454005.1 Verrucomicrobiota bacterium | reverse complement strand
GCGCGTTGTTCGCCGACCTGCCGGCCGCGGTGACCAACAGCGTCCGGCTCGGCGAACGGTTGACCTTCGAGCTCACCGACCTGGGCTACGAGTTCCCGCGGTTCCCGGTGGGCGAGGGCGAGACGATGGAGGGCGTGCTGCGCGACTGGGCCTATCGCGGGGCCAGGCTGCGGTACCACGGGAACATCCCGGCGAAGGTCGAGGTCCTGCTCCGCAAGGAGCTGGCGCTCATCGCCAAGCTCGGGTTCGCCGGCTACTTCCTCATCGTCGCCGACCTGGTGCGCCATTGCCGCGAGCACGGCATCCTCGCGCAGGGCCGGGGAAGCGCCGCGAACAGCGCCGTGTGCTTCTGCCTCGGCGTCACCGCCGTGGACCCGGTGAAATTCAACGTCCTGTTCGAACGCTTCCTCTCCGAAGGCCGCAAGGGATGGCCGGACATCGACATCGACCTCCCGAGCGGGGACCAGCGCGAGCAGGTCATCCAGGAGGTGTACCGCCGCTACGGCCCGCACGGCGCGGCGATGACGGGAGCGGTCCACACCTATCGCGGCCGGGGCACGGCACGGGAGGTCGGCAAGGTGCTGGACCTGCCCGCCGACGTGCTGGAACGCTTCACCGCGCTCTTCGCCAACGGCGACTTCCCGCACACGCTCGACCTCGCGGCGCAGATGGAGAAGGCCGGGCTGCCGGCGGCCCATCCGCGCGCGGCGGCGTTCGTGTCGCTCTACCAGCAGATCGGCCGGTTGCCCCGCCACCTGGGCCAGCACTCGGGCGGAATGGTCATCTGCCAGGGCAGCCTGAACCGCTTCGTGCCGCTGGAGAACGCGGCGATGCCCGGCCGCGTGGTGGCCCAATGGGACAAGGACGACTGCGCCGACCTCGGCATCATCAAGGTGGACCTGCTCGGCCTCGGCATGATGGCCGCCCTGCAGGAGATGGTGACCCTGACGGAACAGCGCGGGCGGCCCGTGGACCTCGCGGACCTGCCGACCGACGACCCGGCCACCTTCGCGCTCCTGCAACGGGCCGACACCATCGGCGTGTTCCAGGTCGAGAGCCGCGCGCAGATGGCGACGCTGCCGCGGATGCAGCCGAAATGCTTCTACGACCTCGTGGTCGAGGTGGCCCTGATCCGGCCCGGCCCCATCCAGGGCGACCTGGCCCACCCGTATCTGCGGCGGCGGACCGGCGAGGAACCCATCACCTACTACGACGAGCGCATCATCCCGGTGCTGGAGCGGACGCTCGGCGTGCCGTTGTTCCAGGAGCAGATGCTCCAGATGGCGATGGTGATGGCCGACTTCTCGGGCGACGAGGCGGAGGAACTGCGCAAGGCGCTCAGCTTCCACCGCTCCGACGAGAAGATGCAGCGGGCCAAGACCAAGCTGCTCGCGGCCATGCAGCGCAAAGGCGTGGCGCCGGCGGTCGCCGAGAAGATCGCGCAGGCGGTCGGTTCGTTCGCGCTCTACGGGTTCCCGGAATCGCACGCCATCAGCTTCGCACTGCTGGCCTACGCCAGCGCCTACCTGAAGACGCACCGGGCGCCGGAGTTCTTCTGCGCGCTGCTGAACCACCAACCCATGGGCTTCTACGCGCCCGCGACGCTGGTGAAGGACGCCAAGCGCAACGGGGTGACCACGCGGCCGGTGTGCATCGCCCGCTCGCGATGGAAGTGCGCCATCGAGGACGACGGCTCGCTGCGGCTCGGTTTCACGCAGGTCCAAGGACTGCGCCGGGAAGCGGTGGAGGCGATGCTCGTGGAACGGGCGCGCGCCCCGTTCACCTCGATGGACGGCTTCCTGGCGCGGACCCGGTTCACCGCCGACGAACGCCGCACGCTCGCGGAGATCGGCGCGCTCAACGCCTTCGCCGGCCACCGGCGGGCGGCGCTCTGGGAGGCCGAACGGCCGCTGCGGCAGGGCGAGTTGTTCGGTGCGGACGGCAAGGATGCGCCGCCACCCGCCCCGCTGCGGCGGATGGACGCCTTGGAACGGCTCCAAGCCGACCACAGCGGCCTGCGGCTCACGACCGGGCCGCATCCGATGGCCTTGTTGCGTCCACGGCTCCCGGAGGTCTGGCGGGCGGGCGACCTCGCCTCGGCGGACGACGGCCAGCGCATCCGCATCGCCGGACAGGTCATCTGCCGCCAAAGGCCGGGCACGGCCAAGGGGGTGTGCTTCGTCAGCCTCGAGGACGAGACGGGCATCAGCAACGCCATCATCACGCCGGCCCTCTTCGAGGCGATCCGGCTCACGCTCACCACCGAGCCGTTCCTCGTCATCGAAGGGATCGTGCAACGCCGCCACCGCACCATCCACGTCCACGCCCGGAGCGTGGAGCGCCTGGACCACGGAGACCTGCGGACCGGACCGTCCCACGACTTCGGTTGAAGCCTTCCGCCCGGCCGTTCAGCCCGGGAACTCCACGACCGGCGCCCGACCGTCTTGAAAAGTCGGCTTCCGCCCCGCTCACGGCCTCCGATAGACATCCAACTCATAGACCGACCAGTGATAGGTGCTGCTGGTCCCGGTCTGCGTGACGCGGACATAGCGCGCGGTCTGCGGCGGAAACGTGATGCGGGTGATGCCGTGTCCGCCCGGGCCCGTCGCCACCGGATCGCCCCAGGCCACGCCGTCCTTGGAGACCGACACGGCATACCGCACCGGCGAATCCCAGAGCGCCCAGGTGTTGTCGAGATCGATACGGTGGAAGGTCTGGTCGCGCCCCATGTCCACCTGGAGCCATTGCCCGGGATACTGGAGCTTGGTCATGTCCCGCCATCCGTTCCAATGATCGCCGTCGATGGCGTTGGCCGCGGAGATGTCGATGGGGATGTTGTCCCCGCTGAAGAGGAACGTCGTGTCGGGCACCGAGGCCGTCGCCCGCCAGGACCGCTTGTCGAGCGCGACATCGTCCGACGGCTCCGGCGGCTTCGGCTTCGGCGAAGCGAGCGGCAGCGTGCCGGTGCCGACGAAGGTCCACGTCCCCGGCTCCGCGTTGAACTTCACATGGTCGGGGTCCTCGCCGTTCCAGGTGATGCCTTTGACCCCGCCGCGGAAGGTGCCCGACCAGATCGCGGTCCCGTTCACGCGGATGGACCTCAGG
>CANGMH010000458.1 GCA_947454005.1 Verrucomicrobiota bacterium | reverse complement strand
ACCTCCCGGATGTGGGTGAGGAACTTGTTGCCCAGGCCCTCGCCGGCGCTCGCGCCTTTCACCAATCCGGCGATGTCCACGAACTCGATCGCCGCCGGGATGACCACGGTCGTCTTCGCGATCTTCTGGAGCACCAGCAACCGCTCATCGGGGACGGTGACGATGCCGACGTTCGGGTCGATCGTGCAGAACGGATAGTTGGCGGCCTGCGCCTTCCGGGTGCGGGTGACGGCGTTGAAGAGGGTGGATTTGCCCACGTTGGGCAACCCGACGATTCCAGCTTTCAGCATATTTCGGCGCGGAGAATGGCCGGGGCCTGCGGGATGACAAGGTCAAGGTCGCCACCGGCAAGAAAAAGCGGGCTTGGGGATGACACACGGTTTCATCGCCCAAGCCCGCCGTGACCGCTGCCACTCAGCAGCGGAAAATTCGTGGGGACACGGGTGTTGATGCCCGGCCGACCCATCCTTGGTCAAGACGCCACTTGGCCGCGAACCAAAAAAAACGATCCGGTGCGGTGGACGGTAGCTCCGGTGACCGGAAGGCGCCTGGCCGACATGTCCCCTTGCCCGCTGCTATCGCGGCCTCCTTCCTGACTCCGCGACCGTGGCCCCGGCACTGGCAAAAGTCCCGTCATTCAGAGGTCGGCGGGGATCGCGGATGCGGCGACCCCGGCGCGGACCAGCATCGTCCGGATACCGGCCCGGCTCGTGCCCAAGCGCTCCGCCGCCGCGAAGAGCGGCGCGAAAGCGACCGGGTACCAGTTGCGCCGCCCGGGATCGCACCATCCGCCGACATCGACGGGCGCGACCGCCGATCTGACCGCATCCGCCAAGGCTTCGCCCGTGAGCCGGCCCGTGGTCGTGTCCTCGATGATGCGACGACAGCCGGGACCAAACGTCGGATGCGTCCGCATCAGGAAGCCGCCGGCGAGTTCCGGGCGCCCCAATCGACGGGCCGTCTCGCTGAAGCTCGCCGCGGCGAAGTAGAGCATCAACAACCGGTGCAGATCGGCGGGACGGTCCATGCAGCCGAAGAGCGCGCCGATCAGCGCGGCCGCGGCGACGAGGTCGCCGTCGGTCTCGCTCGCGTGGGCAGCGAGCGCTACCGGCGCAGGAACCGGCGCTTCTTCCAGCATGCGCGCTATCCGTTCGACGCCCAACAACGTCAGCGGGAACCCCGTCGACAACAGCGGATCGATGAACCCGGCCGATGAAGGCAGCATCGCCCATCGTCGACCGACGCTCTGCGCGCTGCGGAAGGAAAGGCGCGGCGCGTGGGTGAACCCGCGGACCGGTCGCGCATCGGCGAACTGCGCCGCGACCGACGGCAGCCGCGCGAGCAGGCGTTCCCACGCCGGCGCTCCGTCCGCCAGACCGATCTCGTCGGCGGCCGCCAGGGTCATCGACACGCCCGCGCTGGTGATGCCGTTGCCAAAGCGCAGCACCCAGATCCAACCGCCGGGGAACACATGGTGCAAGGCCGCGTCGTCGACCGGGTACGGCGGGCGATCGTCCGTCGGATGCAGCTCGTCCCAACGCCGGACCCCGGTGAAGTGCGAATACAGCGCCTGCGTCTCCGGGTAGCCGGCGAACGGGGCCTCCCCGAGCCCGAGCGCCCGGTGCAAGAATCCGCGCGGCCCGCTGGCGTCCACCACGAAGCGGGCCCGGACCGCCACCGGCTTCCCGTGGCGGGTCCCGGACAAAATCATGTGGTCGCCCATCTCTTCGGCGCGATCGAGATGCGTCTCGTCCAGATACGTGGCGCCGAGCGACTCCGCCTCGCGCTGGAAGAAATGGTCGAAGTCGGGCCGGAACCAATGCGTGTCCGCGAGCTCGTCGTCCGGGCTGGCGGCGACCCGCAGTTCGTTGCCCCGGTCGGCCATGGGCACGAACGGCTCGCCGGGGATGTGATGGTAGAACGAGAATCCGCGCTTCAGTCCGCACGCGACCTCGGGATACGCGCGCCGCCACGCACCGTGCTTCACGAACGGCCGCAACCTCGGCAGGTCGTAGCGCGTGGCCAGGTCCTCGAGCAACAGGTTGGCGAGCGGCGTCGACGATTCGCCGATGGCGAAGCGCGGATGCCGTCCGCGCTCGACGAGCACGACCGAGCGGCCGAGCCGGCGCGCGATCATGGCCGTCAACGATCCGGCGAAGGCCGAGCCGACGATGGCGACGTCGTGGATTTCCGACACGCGCGGATGCTAGCCGTGCCTGACCGCGGAGTCGAAGCCGCTTCATTTCGCCGGGCCCGGACGGACGGCTTCCCTGTTGCGCCGGCCAAGGAGCGCGAGGGACGATCTCGCGGTGCCCGCGCCGTCCATCGAGACCGACCGATTCGCCCATGAGCGCGCCTTGCACGCCACCGGTCTGACGCGGCTCGCGGGCGTCGACGAGGCCGGTCGCGGTCCGCTCGCCGGACCGGTCGTCGCCGCCGCGGTCGTGTTCCCGTCAGAATGGCTGGCGCTTGGTCTCCCCGCCGGACTGCGCGGATTGAACGATTCCAAGCAGCTCACCGAAGCGCAGCGAGAACGGTTCTTCGATATCCTCCTGTCCGATCCATCGGTCATCTCCGGCATCGCCTGCGTGGAAGCGGATGTGATCGACGCGATCGACATCCTCCAAGCCACCCACCGCGCGATGAACGGGGCCCTGCGCCGTCTCGTGCCCCGGGCCGAGCACGCGTTGGTCGACGGGCTGCGGGTGAAGACGCTGGAGCTGCCGCAGACGCCGCTCGTGAAAGGCGATTCCCGCAGCTACTCCATCGCCGCGGCCAGCGTGCTGGCGAAGGTGACCCGCGACCGCATCATGGCCGAGGCCGACGCGCGTTGGCCCGGCTACGGCTTCGCCCGGCACAAGGGATATCCGACGCCGGCGCACCTCGCCGCGCTCGCCGAGCTCGGCCCCTGCCCCATCCATCGCCGCAGCTTCGCGCCCTTGCGGCGGCCGGAGCCGGAGTTGTTCCCGGCGTGAACCGTGCCGCGATGCGCAGGCCGCCCTACCTCGGCGGCATCGGGACGACCGCCTTGAAAAACTCGGCGTCCAGCGCGTCCGCCCAGAGCCGCGCCGCCTTCCTGGCGCCGGCTTCGCTGAGGTGGATCTTGTCGACCGTGT
>CANGMH010000457.1 GCA_947454005.1 Verrucomicrobiota bacterium | reverse complement strand
GGGGGTCCGCCAATCGGGGTTCATCTCATCGGGCCAACGCACGGCGCGCGGCGGCCTCGGGCGCTTCACCGTCGCGGTGGAGCAGGGTGTAGGTGTTGGTCGCGCTCAGGCGTTGGCCCGGCATGAGCGCCCGCAACGGGCCGAGCGTCTCGAGCTCGACGTAGGGTGTCGGGTCCGGGTTGGTGTAGATCTCGGAGCTGCAGCCTCCGTCCGGATAGGTCGCGCCCGGTTCGAGACCGATGTCGATGCGCAGCACCTCTCGGTCGCCGACCCAGACCATGCTGCCGGCATCGTTGCCGACCTTGTGGCTGTCCTTGCGGTCGCGCGTCAGCCGCAGCAGGCCGTCACGGACGGTCATGTCGTCCTTCGGGATCCCCCATTGCTCCGAGGTGCCCGTCGGGAAGCGGCCCGAGGCCGGCACCGGGATGAACATCGCGACCGGGTCCTTGGCCTGCGTGATCACCCAGACGCTCACCTCGGCCGGCACGTCCGTGCCCGGGGCGACGCGTTCGTAGGTGGTGACGACGCGCAGCACCGGCGCATCGGGGGCGAGCGAGAACCTCCGTTCGGTGCGGATGCCGAAACGCGGGCTGACCGGCGAGACGAGCACGACGGATCCGTCGCCCTGGACCCGGAAGGCCAACGGCGCGGCGTCGAAGATATCGGGCGGCGGCCAGTTCCAGACGCTTTGCGGCGCGGGCCAGGTCTTGTCGCCGCCGAAGCTCCCGTGCGAGGCCTCCCACGGCTTCGGCGGCATCGGTGCGCCGGCGAGCTTCGCGTTCTCCCAGAGCGGGCCGTCCGAGGAGCCGGCGAAGCGGAACTGCATGAGGCGTCCGACCGACGGCACGAGCACGGCTTCGACCTGGCCGTTGGCCATCACCACCGCGTCGTGCCAGCCGCGATGGCGCTCCAAGGTGCGGACGGTCGGCTTCGATCCTGCGGTCGCGCATCCGGAGAGGACGGCGGCGAACGCGATCGCGGCCACGAACGGGGCGGGGTTCATCGGCGCGAGGTTCCGGCAGAAGGCGATGCCGCTCAAGAACGGACCCGGGAGCATCGATTGGCAGGACCGCACCGGAGATCACGAGAAGTGTTCTGTGATCCTTGCGTCGCTTCTGCCATCCCGGCGTGGTCGTGTCGTCAACGCGGCCATGTCGGGTGTCGCACGCCATGGACAGGAACGGCGGCGAGTGGCGTCGCGGAGGGATCTTTGCCAACGTCCGGGGCGAGGAGGTCCCATGAGCGACACGAACGCCAAGAACACCATCTGCCTTTGGTTCGAGAAGGACGCGCAAGAAGCGGCGCGCTTCTACGCCGCGACGTTCCCCGACAGCGAGGTCACCGCGATCCACAAGGCTCCGGGCGATTTCCCCGATGGCAAGGAGGGCGAGATCCTCAGCGTGGAGTTCACCGTCTGCGGCATCCCGTGCATGGCGATCAACGGCGGGCCGATGTTCAGACAATCCGAGGCGTTCTCCTTCCAGATCGCGACGGACACGCAGGAGGAGACGGACCGTTACTGGGATGCCATCGTCGGCAACGGCGGCCAGGAAAGCCACTGCGGCTGGTGCAAGAGCCGCTGGGGCGTCTCCTGGCAGATCACGCCGCGCGTGTTGATCGACGCGCTGACGGCCGGCGGCGAGGAAGCCCGGCGAGCCTTCGCCGCGATGATGGAGATGGGCAAGATCGACATCGCCAAGATCGAGGCAGCGCGGCGCGGGTGATGGAACGAAATGCCGCAAAGAACTGTCCTATTCAAGGCGATTAGAACTTCGTCACTCGCTCTCGGTTGAGTCGGAATGTCTTGGAATCCATGACCATTCTGAATCGTTCAGGGTGGAGGTGTTTGAGGTCTGGCCGCCGCAGTAGCCGATTGATTTCCGATTTGATGTCGACAGAGGCTTTCTGTCCAACGGTGACTGAGCGTATCCACTCAGGTTTTATCTTTAGAAGATAAATTGGCTTCCCGTTGTTCGATTGTTTTTGAGTTGTTTGATCGAGAGGCACGACTAAACGATGTTCGGCCTCGTTTGCCCAAGCCCTGCTCTTTCGGCGTGCCAATCTCACAACTTGATTAAAATCATCGACAGCGTTTGGGACGGAAACAACGCGGTTGTCATCGTACTCGACTCTGAAGAATCCAATGCCATTAAACAATGGTGCGGCAGGGTCAAACTCTAGAGCGATTCCGTGACCGTAAGCGGCGTAATGCGCCCACATCAGCGTGTCGGCCGGTTTCGCGCTAAAGCAAACGACACCGTATTTCTGGCTGATTATCTTAGGAACGTTTTGCTGTGCAACGTAGTTCAAGTCCGGTTGGGCAGACTTCAATCCGAGAACCACTTCGGCGAGGTCATCAATCGAGGCGACAGGCGCGCTTTGCCCCCGATAGTGGCCACCAATCGCTGCCTTGAAGCTTGACCTCGCCTCTGCCTTCGTAACGGGTCGCTCAATAATCGGAGAGCACTCAAACACGTCGTTGAATTCGTTAGGCGGCGTTACTTTCAAACTCAACCCCTCAAGAACCTTCAGTCCCGAATTCTCCAGCGGTTTCTCTTCCGGAAAAAGGGCGTGTCCGTAATACCTAAAAATTCCGGACGCTGGTTCGGCCATGAGATTAATCCTCCGAATTCCGGTCTATCTTATCCGCACGAACGCATCCATCCTGATGAGCGGTGTCCAGGGGTGTTGGAAGCCCTCGATGACACATCTTCTTCGTGGAGTCGATGCCGACGCTTGCTGCCGTTGTCAACCTAGCTGGTGGCGTCGCTGAGCGCATACGGTGCAATGGACGCTGGGGCATCTTCTGGCAGATCATGCCTCGCGTGTCGATCGACGCGTTGGCGGTTGACGGCGCGGAAGCTAGGCGCGCCTTCGCGGCGGTGATGGAAATGGGAAAATCGATATCGCTAAAATCGAGGCCGCCCGCCGAGGGTAAAAGGAAGGGCGGCGCTGGGAACTAGTAGTAGTCAACTCTGTCTTGGAGTTCCCGACCGCGCCACTTCGTGTTTGGGGCATCAAGATACACCGATCCGTAGGTCTCGTAGTTTTCAATATTTGTAGCGACATCCTCTTGGAAGAACCCTTTCCATTTGGCAGTGTCCTTCAGGAATTTTTCCGGTTCTGTTTTGTC
>CANGMH010000456.1 GCA_947454005.1 Verrucomicrobiota bacterium | reverse complement strand
GGCTCAGGTCGCCGGTGACCCGGAGGTCCCGGGCCGCCCATTGCGGATCGATCCGCAACGGGCCGCCCCCGTTGCCCGTCAGCATCACCACCACGCCGCCGCCTTGGCCGTCGCGCACCAGGAGCCCGGGCGGGACGCCTCCGCTGAGGCAACGCACCGCGCAGGCGCGATGGACCTTGCCGGTCGCCGGCCTCATCACGCCGAAGTAGCACTTGGTGTCCACCAGTTCGCCGGTGAGGACGACGCGGCCGAGGAGCACGGTCTTCTCCGGCGGGTCCGTCGCCGTGGCAGGCCCGAGCGCGGTGAACGACTTCGCGTCGTTCATCTCGATCATCACCGACGGTCCTTTCTGGATCAAGGATCCGCGGAACCGCACCCGTTCGCCGTCGTGGCCCTGCGCGAACGCCGGCAACCCGTGCTTTCCTTCGCCGCCGAGGAGGTAGTTCGTGACCGCGCCGGACGCCGATTCGGACCGCAGGATCGGCAACGGCGAAACGCGGAGCACGCCCTCGAAGTTCCGCTCGATCCCGAACTCGAACGAGCCCGGTTCCGCCGGCGTCTGCCGCGCCGCGACCCCGACGATCAACGCCAACGCGACGAAAACGGTCCCGGCCACGATCCATCGCACATGGCGGGCGAGTCGTTCCGGGCTCCGGGCGAGGTAACCGATGTAGAAATCCTCGTTCATGGCGGACCTCCCGTGCCGGCTCCGGCGCAACGGGTCCCGAGCGGGTTCGCCGCCGGGCGGACCCAGGCGCGTCCCTCGGCGACGCGGACGTCGTGGGTCTCGATCACTTCCTTGAACGGCGGCGGGCTGCAGCCGTCCTCCGGCCGGTAGTTCCAGCCGTGCCACGGGCAGGTGATGCAGCCGTCGATGATGCGGCCTTCGCCGACCGGGCCGCCTTGGTGCCGGCACACGTCCGAGGTGGCGAAGACGCGTCCTTGGTGCCGCCAGAGCGCGAGGCGGGCACCGGCGACGGAGATAACGACCGCACGGCCCTCCGCGATGCGGTCGACGGGGCCGGCGTCGACGAAACCGTCGGGTCCGGCTTCGTTGCCCGCCGCGTCCAAGCAAGCGGCCTTCCTCGCCGCCGCGAGGTGGAGGCCCGCCAACACCGCGAAACCCGTGAAGAGCAGGGCCGGATAGACGAGGCTCCGCTCGCTTTGGAGCGCGCCGAAGGCGACGTGCGCCAGCACGAGCCCGTAGGCCGCATAGACCCCGAGGTGCAGGGCCTTCCAGAACGACGCGCCGAGATTGCGGAGCCAGAAATCATGGCTCGTCGCCGCCATGACGAAAAAAATCGCCAACGCAGCGGCGCCGAAGGGCTCGAACGGCAGATGCGCGAGGACGACCTGCCCGTCGGCCACGACGCGGTAGTCGCGCCGGTACGCCGTGAAGACGCTCACCAGCGGGTTCTCGTCGCCCAGCGCGTGGAACTGGACCACCGCGAACACGCCGTGGGCCAAGGCCAGCAGGAACAACGTCACGCCGAGATGCCGGCGGTTGTAGAGCAGCGGCAGGAAACGCGCGTCGAGCCGCGCGAGCGGACCGATGGCCAGCACGACGTGCAGCAGCACGAGCGCGGTGACGGAGGTCGCCCGGAGGATGAGCGTCTCCGCGGTCGATCCCGGCGAAACCATGAGCGAGACGCCGATGAAGGTCGCCAGAGCGAGCACAATCCCGCTGGTCAGCGTGAGGTCGTAGAGACGCTTTTGCCGGTTCCAATCGATGGCGCGGTAGGATGCGGACATGTCAGTCGGGGCGGGGACCGTCCTTCGGGGTGGTCGGATGAACGGTCTCCGCACGTCGGGACCCTGTCGCCCACGGCGACGCAGAGAGCCCGGCCGGAAGGGGGCCGCCCTCCGGATCGCGTGGCCGCCACCCCAGCGCGGCTGCCAGGACGAGCGGGATCAGCACGGCCAACGCCTTCCACGCCAGCCCGTGCACGGCGCGGAGCCGTGGCGGCGCCACCGGTGCGTCGGGCTCGCCGAGGAAGGTCCGTCCCGACGCGGCCCGCTGCCAGCGCAGGGCCAACAACGGCCAGAGCGCGATGATCCCGGGCGTGATGACCAGCCGGAAACCCCAGCCGGTCCGCTGCGTGGCCGGATCGATCGCCGCCGCGCCGCGCCGATGGAACAGGACGGCGAAGGCGGCTCCGGCCGCGATGTGCGCCGCCAGCAGACAAAGACCGATGCGGACGATCTCAACCATGGCAGGGAAGGGGGGCGGTCATCCTTGGCGGCATGCTCCCGCGCCCGGGTTCTCGGGTGCGCGGTCTCATCCCGGCCAATCGTTCAGCGGTGTGATGTTGGGGATCGATCGTTGGTGCAGCCACAATGTCACCAGCGTCGCGGCAATGGTCGTGCAGGCCATCGCGAAGAGCAACCCGTGGTCGCCCTGCACGGCGATCCCGAGAACGGCCAGATGGCTGAGCAACGCCGCGCCCATCGCAGCGAGGGCCAGGAAGCAACCGAGCCAGACCGTCCTCGGCGAGGCCAGGAGCAGCACCGACGCGAGCAGTTCCCAGACGCCCTGACCATACCGGCCCCACGCCTCCATGTTCATCTTCGAGAAGATCCAGACGGATTCGCTCGAGCCGGTGAACTTGAAGAACAGCGTCTCCGTCATGATCCCGGCGGCGATGATCCGGCAGGTCCAGCTGATGGCCAGCTCGCGCCGCGTGAGCATCGACTCGGTGTCCCGATGCTCGCGCGCGGCGGTATCGGCGAAAGGTCGGTAGGTGTCCATGGTCTGATCGGTGGGAGCGGGTGCGGTCCCGGACGCGTTCACTTGCCCTTCTTCTCGAGCAGTTTCGGCCAGTTCGCGTCGGCCTTCTTGAGGTTCCCTGCCGTGTCGGCGTTGAAGTCGTCGCGGACCCCCTTGCTGTACTGGAGCAGCAGCCGGCCATCCACGACCTGGAACGCCGCCACGTCGATCTCCACCAGCTTGGCCTTGGAGACGCCGTACGCGCAGTAGCCGCCGAACTGCGGTTCGTACTTCGCCGGTTCGGCATCGAAGGCCGCCTTGTTCTTGGCCGAATGGAAACGGTACCGCGCGCCGTGGAACTCGCTGGTGAACTCGGGCTTTCCCTTGAGCGGCGCCTTCACGGTGAAGAACGCGACGGGGTCGTGGCCCTGGATGGCGACGCCGTCCTTGTCGAGGTTGAGCAGGGACTTGTCGG
>CANGMH010000455.1 GCA_947454005.1 Verrucomicrobiota bacterium | reverse complement strand
GGTGCACCACTTCGACCTGCCATGTCGCCCCGCGCGCCGCGAACGCCCAAGCCAGGCAGGCGAGGATCAGACCGAGCCGTGTTCCGGGTCGAAGGGTCTTCATGGCTACGAGGCCTTGGCGGTCGCGTCTTCAGAGGACGGTGAAACCGTCCGCAAGCGAGAACGTCACGTCGCCCGTTCCCGGCGGACCTGGGAAGACGACGCTCACCGTCACCGTTCCCGGCGATGCGCCGGCCGGGATGGTGAACTGTGCCGTCACCGTGGTGCCGGATCGCGACACGCCGGCGCCGGCGATCGTCCCCAGCGTGGCGGAGCGCGGCAGCACCGCTGCCGGCGGCGGATTGCCGCCGAGCGTCATCGTCAACGACACGGTGGTCCCGCGCGTTCCTGACTTCGGCGTCACGGAAGCCAGCGCCGGGCCCGCACCGCCGCCGCCGCCACCGCCGGTCGTCGCGCTGTTGGTGACGGAATCGTGGTCCGCCAACGCGGTCCGGGTGACACGGAAGAAATCGGGTGCCGCCGTGCCGGCGACCGTCTTGGTCCCGATGTCGCCGACCGCGGCGATTCCCGTGGAGTTGGTGGTCCAGGTCTTGAGGTCGGGCGTCGTCTCGATCTGATAGGTCCCGCCTTCGACCGCGCTCCAGACCAGCGTGACTTCTCCGCCGGCGACCGACGGTGAGCCGATCTTCAACGCGCTGTCGGCGCCGCCCACGAAGTTCGTCACCACGGTCTCCGTCACCGTGGTCACCGCGGCACCGACCGGGTTGCCGTAGAACGCGCGGCCGATGTTGTAGGGGAACGTCGGCGTCCCGTCGGAGGCGATGCTCACGAAGTAGGCGTACGTGCCGCCGGGGAATTCCGGGGTGACGCAGAAGCGTCCGTTGTGCTCGTCGAGATCGAAATCCGTGCCCTGCTTGAACCCGAGGTCGCCGAGATACGCGTTGTCCTCCATGTAGCGGCCGAGCGGATAGCTGGTGCCGGCGGCGGGACCGCTCTGGTTGGCGGCGACGTTGTAGAGGCGGACGGCCCAAGCCGGGAGGGTCGTCCGACCCGAGACGGTGAGGTCGTCGGTGCCGAGTTGTCCGTTCCGGAGGTGGAATCCCGTGGTCATCCGGCGCACGGGGCTCGCGGCATCCGTGGCGGTCGAGAAGCCGTACGGGCCGTAGACCGGATGGCCGTCGCGCACCCAGCCGAGGATCGGCGAGTGCCGCGTCACCGGCGCGGTCGATTCGGAGTAGGTCTTCTTCGCCGCATCGAACACGACGTGGTCGCCGAGCAGATACCGGAGCGCGACCGGGTTCGCGTGGTAATGGTACGTGCCGCTGTTCTCCTGATGGGCGTAGGCCGGGTCGAAGGTGGCGCCCTCGTTCACGTAGGCCTCCCGGTTCCAGTAGCCATTGCCGTTGCCGGCCTCGGCCGACCCGTTCCACACGAAACCGTCCCGAGAATCGAACATCGCCACGCCGTCCACGAAGTAGCCGATCGATCCGAGGCCGGTGAGCGTCTTCGAGGCGGTCACGACCGGGTTGCGCGGGAGGCGGTAGTTGACGTGCTGGTTGGCGGGCAGGTTCGGGAAGTTGGCCGGCCACGGTCCCATCGTGTGGCTGCCCAGGCCGGTCGTGCGGAGGTAGACCCAATCGGTCGAGGACGCGACCTGCTGCACGCCCGAGTAGGCCGGCGATGCCTGGGTCTGCGACCCGTTGCTCCAGGTCGTCGAAGCGTTGCCGGCGGTCTGGGCCGCGGCGGAGGTGTAGATGCGGGCGTAGCGCCCCGAGTGCCCGGTGAGCCACGAATCGATGCGAGGATCGGCGGCGCCGAGCACCGCCGGAGCGGCGGTGGCGAGGGCGAGGAGCGAGGCGAGGGTTCTCATACGCACGCAGGTTAGGACTCCCGACCTTAAGCAGCCATGAAGCCCGCCGCGTCGATACCGGCCCGAAGACGCGTTCCTTCATCTGCTCTTAAGGTCCGCTGCCCCAGCGTGCGCACGACAGCGATGGGTTTTCCGGCGTGCGGGCCGGGGACCACCCATCCATGATGCCGACGGCATGCGCGTCCTATGAGGATCCTCGTGGTGGAAGATGAGACCGACCTGCTTTCCAGCTTGGCCTTGGCGCTGCGCGAGGAGCGCTATGCCGTGGACACCGCGGCCGACGGCGAGGAGGGGCTCTACAAGGCGATGAACTGGAGCTACGACGCCGTCGTGCTCGACGTCATGCTACCCAAGCTCGATGGCTGGACGGTTCTCGCCCGCCTCCGCAAGGCGAAGAAGACACCGGTGCTCATGCTGACCGCCCGCGACGCCGGTCGCGACCGCGTGCGCGGGCTCGATACCGGCGCCGATGATTATCTGGTCAAACCGTTCGACCACGACGAGCTGCTGGCCCGCCTCCGCGCCCTGATCCGCCGCAGCGCGGGTCACGCCACCAACGGTCTGCGGATCGGCGAGGTCCTCATCGACACCGCGGCGCGCACCGTGTCCCGCGCCGGGAAGCATGTGGAGCTGACCGCCCGCGAATACGCGCTGGTGGAGTTCCTCGCGCTCCACCGCGGCGAGGTCGTCACCCGCACCACGCTGTACGAGCATCTCTTCGACGAGGACGACAGCACGCTCTCGAACCTGCTCGACGTCCACGTCTCCAACGTCCGCAAGAAGCTCGGCCACGACCTCATCGCCACCCGGCGCGGCCACGGCTATCAGGTCGGCGGCCCCGACGGCGAAATCCCATGATCGTCCGGTCGATACGCTGGCGGCTGCAGATCTGGCACGGCCTCATGATGGTCGGCGTCCTCATCGGCTTCGGTGTCACCGCCTACCAGCTCGAACGGGCGACGCGGATGCACCAGGTCGACCAAGAGCTGGAGGAACGGCAGAAGAACCTCCGCCAGAGCCTGCGAGAAGGCGCGCGCGAGGGTCCGCCGGACGGACCGCCCGGCCGTCGCGGCGATGCGCCGCCGCCGCGACGTGGGCTCCATCTGCCGCCGCACCTGTCCCGCTATTTCTCCAAAGAGAACTCGCCGGCCTACTATGGGGTGATCTGGACCCGCGACGGGAACGAGTTGGGACGCTCCGACACCGCGCCCGGCGACATCCCGGCGCCGGAGGGCATGCGGCCCGAAGACGGCACGGTCACCCGGACGCGGGGAACCGTGCGCGAAGCGTTTTCCGCCACGCCTCCGGGTGAGGTGGTGTT
>CANGMH010000454.1 GCA_947454005.1 Verrucomicrobiota bacterium | reverse complement strand
GTCGCACCTGCGATGTCATCGAAGAGATGAGTCGCTCTAACCGCACCAGCACCCACAAACCCATCTGGAGCGCAATCTGGAACCTGGTGGAGGACGCCGCCCGCCGTGGACCTCGTGTCGCTCTACCTCGACCAGTTCCCCGATGGGGACCTCGCCCGGACGCGCGCCAAGGAGCACAAGGTGCCGATCTATCCGACCATCGCCGAGGCGCTCACGCTGGGCACCTCCAAGCTGGCGGTGGACGGCGTGGTCATCATCGGCGAGCACGGCAAGTACCCCAAGAACGACATCGGGCAGACGCTCTATCCGCGGCACAGGTTCTTCAAAGAAGTGGTGAAAGTGTTCGAGGCGAGCGGCCGCAGCGTCCCGGTCTTCAACGACAAGCATCTCTCGACCGACTGGGGCCAGTGCGCCGAGATGGTCGCCGATTCGAAGCGCCTGGATTTCCCGTTCCTCGCGGGATCGTCGCTGCCGGTCACGCGACGGATGCCGGCGATCGACGTGCCCCTCGGCACCCGCCTGACCGAGAGCGTCTGCGCGGCGTACGGCGGCGTGGACAGCTACGATTTCCACGGGCTCGAGACCGCGCAGTGCATGTCGGAACGGCGCGCCGGCGGAGAGGTGGGCATCCGCAGCGTGCAGGCGCTGAAGGGCCCGCGCCTCTGGGACGCGGTGGCACGGCGCGAGACGACGCAGCGCCTGCTCGTCGCCGCGCTGAACCGAAGCCACAACCTGCCGGTGCAGGACGGCTTTCCGACGGCACCCGTCACCTTCGACTGGGCGCGGTCGGTCTTCCCGGACGGGATCGGGTACTTCGTCGAGCACCGCGACGGGTTCCGCACGGCGATGTTCCTGCTGGGCATCCGCGACTTCAACTACGCCGGTCTGGACGCCGCCTCGGGCAGGATCATCTCGTGCCAGATGTACCTGCCGATGCCGACGCACGGATCGACCACCGCGGACTTCTTCAACCCGCAGATCCGCCACATCGGGCAGATGGTCATCGACCGCCGCGCACCGTACCCGATCGAGCGCACCCTCCTGACCTCCGGCATGACGCTCGCCGCGGTCTGGTCCCTGGCGCAGGATCAGGCCGTGGTGGAGACGCCGGAGATGGCCGTCCGCTACACGGCCCCGAAGGGCCCGCTCTTCTGGCAAGGATGACGGGGCATCGAGACGACGGGACCCGCCAGACCTGGGTCTTCCAGAGCGGGCGGGATCGTGCTCGGACGCATCTTCGCCGCCGACCGCTATCGGTCCACGGCGACCTGCCGGTAGGCGCTGGTCTTGGTGCGGCGGCTTGGGCACCGACGACCGCGCATCCGCTGAGGTGACGCCAAAATATCGTGAAGTCGGCGCGGCTCAGCCGCTTTTGCGGCGCATCTCCCGCCAAACATTGACCGAACGTTTGAGCAACCCGACCCAGCGTTCCAGCGTTCCGGCGCGAACCGCAGCATGAACACCCGGAAGCGGAGCCGCGCCGGGAGCGAAGGGCCGCCTCCCAGATAGGGCAGCGCGCCCAGGATCCAACCGGCGGCTCCGGCCCGAAGTTGGTCGCGGAACTCCTCCGGTTGCTCCGAGAAGCGGTGCTTCACCCTGGCCACATACCGAGTGAACGCATCTAGCTTGCGGTCCACCAGAACGAGATCCGGCTCGTCCAGGTTGATCCCGCTCGGTCGCCAGTAGAGACGGCCACCTCCGATGGTCCGGACGCCGATGCGGCGGGCGAAGGCAGCCCAACTAGCGTCGTCGCTGAACAGGCCGCAAGGGAGGTCCACCAGACCGCCTTCGCGGTCAAAGGCACGGCGCGAGAAGACACGTCCTGGACGTCGAACTCCCGGTGCCCGATGAGCCGGCAAAGCGCCACCAGCGCCGCGGATTCATGGTCCGGGTTCGGCGGGTTCTGCTGGAGTTCGCGGCCCTCCGCATCAATGCGGGAGCTCTGGAAGCGATAGACATCGAACTGGCCACCGGTCTCCCCGAGCGTGTCGTAGAACTCCTGCACGCAGTCCGGGGCCAGCACGTCGTCGTCGGAGAACAGCCAGACCCAAGGTGAATTGGTCTCGCGCACGCAGCGGTCCCATTGCTGGACGACCGAATGGCTACCGAGGTTCTCGGCGAACCGCTGGTAACGAAGGCCGGGAAGCGAGCTGAACTCGCACAGCACCTTGACCGGATCCTCGGGGCTGAGGTCGTCGCCCACGAACACCTCGAAGTCCTGGCAGGTCTGCCGCGCCAACGAAGCCAGCGCCTCCCGGAGGAAACGCCGCTTGAAATAAGGGATGATGATGGTGAGGCGCGACATGGAGCGAGGAGTGACGCTACGCGGACACAGCCGGATCTGCCAGCAGGGTTGATGCGGAGAGATGCCAACTCGGTCAATCCTTGGTCTTCCCTCGACCATCCAAATTGGAGATTGTCCGCCCGGCAACGTCCGTAGGTCAATCAGCCGGTAGAGCTTGGACACGACGAGACCTATCCCACTGTACAGCGAAATCCACGGGCGGACTCAAGCACAAGGCGAGCGCGGAGAAATCTGGATGAAAGTCGTCATTCTTTGTGGTGGCAAAGGCACCCGTCTCCGGGAAGAGACCGAGTTCCGTCCGAAGCCGATGGTCCCTATCGGCAACCGCCCGATCCTGTGGCACATCATGAAGACCTACGCGCACTTCGGCCACACCGATTTCATCCTTTGCCTCGGCTACAAGGGCGAGATGATCAAGGACTACTTCCGGAACTACCTCTGGAACACGTGCGACATCACCCTGAAGCTCGGACGCCAGCCGGACGCGAAGTTCCACAGCCGGCATCAGGAGGAGGACTGGAGCGTCACCTTGGCGGACACCGGCGAAGGATCGATGACCGCCCATCGGTTGCGACAGATCCAGCGATACATCCCGACCGGTGAAAGCTTCTTGCTCACCTACGGGGACGGAGTGGGGACCATCGACATCAACGCTTGCATCGCTTCGCACCGTGACTCAGGTAAGATCTGCACTCTCACCGCGGTCCATCCCGCCGGGCGTTTCGGGGCCCTGCGGATCGAAGATGACGGCCGCATCCAGAAATTCAGCGAGAAGCCCCAGTTCGAGGACGCCTACGTCAACGGCGGCTTCATGGTCTGCGAACACAGCCTGTTCAGCTATCTGCCCGACGACCCGGGGATGATGCTGGAGCGCCAACCGATGGATGACCTGGTCCGGGACGGGCAGCTCAACGCCTATCGGCATG
>CANGMH010000453.1 GCA_947454005.1 Verrucomicrobiota bacterium | reverse complement strand
TAGGCGCCGCCCTTGGAGTAGCTGCCGCCTTCTTCGCCGTCGTCGTGCTGCGCGCCGACGAGCATGCCGAGCTCGCCTTCGACGACGCAGTTATGCTTGTGGGCGTACTCCACGACCTTGCGGCAGATCTCGACGTTCTTCTCGAACGGATCGTGCGACGCGTCGATCATCACGCTGGTGAAGCCCTCGTCGATGCACTGTTTGCACAGCTCGAAGCTGTCGCCGTGGTCGAGATGGACCGCGATGGGGATGGTCGAGAGGCTGACCGCCGCCTCGATGAGCTTCTTGAGGTAGACCGGATGGGCGTAGTCGCGGGCTCCTTTGGAGATCTGGAGCATCACGGGCGCCTTCTCCTCCTCGCAGGCCTCGATGATGGCCTGGAGCAGCTCCATGTTGTTCACGTTGAAGGCGCCAAGGGCGTACTTGCCTTTGAGCGCTTTCGCGAACAGATCGTTGGTGTGGGTCAGTGGCATAGCGTTTTCAGATTCTAGGTTCAGCCCGGCACGAGGCCGGACGAGCGGGCAACGTAAGGAAGCCGCGGGAAGTTTGGAACGGGTTTTTTCCGCGATGCGGCCGGCCGGAGAAAGGCCCGTTCCCGGGGGCGTTCCGGCAGTCTGCTTGAATCCCGACGGCGTCCCGTGCTCTAAGCTGTCCCGCCTCCGGCCCCATGAAGCTCCTTCCCCGCATCCTGCTCGCCTCCGCGCTCTCGTGGGCGCCCGTCCACCGATGCCTGGCGGCGGACCCGGCCCGTCAGGCCTTCGCCGACGTGCTGTCCCAGGTCGCGGAGTTGTTCGAGGTGAAGGCCGGTCCGCCGCGGACGCTCATGACGCTGGTGGATGTCGTCTCCGCCCGCGGGTCGGACGCCGGCCTGGTCGGTCGTCCCGTCTCGTTGGCGTTCCAGGCACCGGACCGGCTGCAACTGGCGGCGAAGCTCGGGAAGGACGCCGTCTGGGCGGGGCGGGACGGGCAAGAGATCTGGTCCTGCCGGCCGGGCAAAGGTCCGGCGCTGCTCGGGGCTCCCGGGGTGAAACGCGGCGCCACCCGCGCGGATGCCGGGATCGTCCGCCTCGCGCCGATCCAGCTCCCGCTGTCCGCCCAGCAGCTCGCGCTGCTGCCCTACGTCTGCCAGGTCGACGGTTTGTCGGACCAGAGGGTCGAGGGCGCGCGATGCCGGGTCATCCGGGTCCGACCGCTGGCGCAGGCAAAGGCCGCGCTGCAGGTCCCGGCGTTCACGCTCACGCTCTGGCTGCGCGACGGCGAGCCGTTGCCGGTGCGGGTGGCCTACGAAGGCGAGGACGGTGCTGCGGTGACCCTCGCCTTCCACCAGACCCGGCTCGTGCGGGCATGGGCGGCGGCGAGGTGGAAGATCCCGACGATCGCCGGCGCCAAGGTCGAACGGGTCGCCTTGTCGCAGGTGCGGAAGGCCATCCCGCCGGTGCTGGAGGTCTTCATGACGCCGGCCTCGTTGCCCGTGCAGGCGGCGGGGAAGTGACCCCTTCGCGCCGGACACCGACGCCGGCCCCGGACCGCCCCGGTCAGTGCGTGTAGCCTTCTTCGCCGTGTTCCGCGAGGTCGAGGCCCTGGTTCTCGACCTCATCGGCGACGCGGCATCCGATGGTGCGGTCGATGACCTGGTAGAGCACCACCGTCGCACCGACGGAAAGCACCAGCACGAGGCCGCCTGCCTTGATCTGCTCGAGCCAGAGCGAGTGTCCCACGATGCCATTGAGCCGGTCGCTGGCGAGGTTCGGGTTGGCCGCCGGCGACGCGAGGACGCCGGCGAGCAAGGTGCCCAGAGTGCCGCCGACCGCGTGGACGCCGAAGGTGTCGAGCGAATCGTCGTACTTGAGCCAGCCCTTGAGTTTGCCGCAGGCGTAGAAGGTGGCGATGCCGGCGATGAAACCGATGGCGACCGCGCCGTCCGCGGTCACGAAGCCGCTGGCCGGCGTGATCGTCGCCAGGCCGGCGACCGCGCCGGAGCACATGCCGAGGATGCTCGGCTTGCCGCGCACGACCTGTTCGAGGAACGCCCAGACGCACAGGCCGACGCCCGCGCTGAGCGTCGTGGCGACGAATGCGTTGGACGCGACGGCGTCCGCCGCGAGCGCGCTGCCGGCGTTGAACCCGTACCAGCCGAACCAGAGCATCCCGGTGCCCACGAGGCAGAGCACCATGCTGTGCGGCACGAACGGCTCGCGGCCGAAACCCTTGCGCGGCCCGAGCAGGATGCAGAGCACGAGAGCGCTCCATCCTGACGTCATGTGCACCACGATGCCGCCCGCGAAATCGATCGCCTTGACCTTGGCCTCGGCGTTGCCGAGGCCGTTCATCCAGCCGTCGGAGCCCCAGAGCATGTGCGCCGTGGGGAAGTAGACGATGAACATCCACGCGACGCAGAAGACCATCAGCGCCTTGAACCGCATGCGTTCCGCGATCGCGCCGACGATCAACGCCGGCGTGATGATGGCGAACATCAGCTGGTACATCGCGTAGATGTTGTGCGACACCCAGGGGCCGTAATCCGGGTTCGGCTCGGCGGTGACGCCGTGGAGGAAGCTCCAGCCCAGCCCGCCCAGGAACGGCGACCCCTTGGCGAACGACAGCGAATAGCCGCACAGCCACCACAGCACCGTGACCAGTCCGGCGAGGCCGAGGCATTGCGCGAGCACGGAGAGCACGTTCTTGCGCCGCACCAATCCGCCGTAGAAGAGCGCGAGCCCCGGCAAGGTCATGAACAGCACCATCCCGGCGCTGACCATGAGCCAGGCGTTGTGGCCGGGGCCGGGGACCCCTTTGAGAGCGGTCAGGCCGGGGCCGCTGTTCTTGACGTAGGACTCGAGGTCGGCGAGGCGCTGTTCGACGGTCGGGTCGGCGGCGGACAAGGCGCTCGCCGTCATCAACGAAGCAGCGGACCAACCCAGTAGGAGACGGAGCAGGGATCGCATGGTGGGAAGGGCGGGGTCAGACCGCGGTGTCGCCGCGTTCTTCGGTGCGGATACGGATGACCTCCTCGACGGCGGAGACGAAGATCTTGCCGTCGCCGATCTTGCCGGTCCGCGCTCCTTTGACGATGGCCGTCACGACCTCGGCGACCCGCTCGTCGGGCACGACGACCTCCAACTTGACCTTAGGCAGGAAATCGACCGTGTATTCGGAGCCGCGATAGATCTCGGTGTGGCCCTTCTGCCGGCCGAAGCCTTTCACCTCGGTCAAGGTCATGCCTTGGATGCCGAGTTCGCGGAGGGCGTCTTTCACGTCCTC
>CANGMH010000452.1 GCA_947454005.1 Verrucomicrobiota bacterium | reverse complement strand
AAGACCGACGGTCCGTTCAACAACACGTGGGGCGAGGCCAATCTCCACAAGTTCCTGGAGACCATCGCCCACTCGCTCGGGATGTTCCCGGATGCCGGGCTGGAGAAGCAGGTGGACGAGATCGTCGACCTCATCGGCCGGGCCCAGCGCGCCAACGGGTATTCGCACGTCTTCATCATCAACGAAGGCAAACCGGATTGGGACCCCGAGTTCTTGGATGGCTCCCACGACGGCTACGTGCTGGGGCACCTGATCGAGGCCGCCATCGAGTACCACGCCAACACCGGCAAACGGGCCCTGCTGGACATCGCGTGCAAGGCGGCCGACGAAGCCTATGAGCATTTCTTGGGGCCGAAGGGGGTGCCCGGATTCTGCGGGCATGCCGAGTTGGAGATGGCTTTGGTCGAGTTGTCCCGGGTCACCGGTCGCACCCGTTATGTCGAACTCGCGCGGGCCTTCGTCGAATGGCGCGGTCGCGGCATGGTGAAGCCGGTGGGGGCGACGCCGCGCGCCTATTTCCAGGATGCCGTTCCGCTGCGTCAGCAAAGGAACCTCGACGGCCATGCGGTCCGGTCGACCTTCTTCGCCACCGGTGTGGCCGATCTCGCGTTGGCCACCGGCGACGCCGACTATCGTCTCGCGGCCAACCGCTTCTGGGACAGCGTCACCCTTCGGCGCATGGCCATCACCGGCAGCACCGGCCCGCGCCAGGAACACGAGGCCTTCGGGGAAGACTACGAACTACCGAACGACGGCTATTACGAATCCTGCGCCGCCTGCGGTCTGGTGGACTTCGCCCAGCGCATGTTCCTGCTGGAGGGCCAGGCGGATGCGGCGGATGTGCTCGAGCGCGTCCTCTACAACGCGGTGTTGCACGGCATCTCGCTGGACGGGACGAATTCCTACTACCAGAACCCGCTGAGCGACGCCGGGCATCCCCGCTACAACTCGTGGGTGTGCTGCCCGCCCAATCTGTCCCGCACCGTCTTCCAGGTCGGGCGCTACGCCTATGCGGCGGGCGGCCGTGACGTCTTCTTCAATCTGTACGTGGCCGGGACGGTCCGGGTAGCGCTCGAGGACGGCCCCCTGTTCTTGAAGGTCGGGACCGATTACCCGTGGGATGGAAAAG
This sequence comes from Verrucomicrobiota bacterium, assembly GCA_947454005.1. Taxonomy (GTDB): domain Bacteria; phylum Verrucomicrobiota; class Verrucomicrobiia; order Limisphaerales; family UBA9464; genus CAIVQB01. The sequence continues at coordinate 2,142 of CANGMH010000452.1, read as the reverse complement.
TACGGATCACCGTCGCTCCGGGGGCGGCGCGCAGGTTCGCGGTCAACCTCCGTCGGCCCGGCTGGTGCGAGACGGCGACTCTCAAGGTCAACGGCGAACCGGTCGCACCGCTCCGGACGACCGACCGCGGTTACTTCCGCTTGGAGCGGGAATGGCGCGGCGAAGACGTCATCGAACTCGACATGGAGATGCCCGTCCGCCTCGTCGAGGCCCATCCGCTCATCAAGGATTGCGTCGGCAAGGTGGCGGTCCAACGCGGCCCGCTCATCTACGGCTTCGAAGGGCTGGACAACCGGGGAACGGCAACGGTGGAACTGGGAGAGGACCCTCGACTGCAGGTCGGAGAACGCGCCGATCTGTTGGGTGGCGTCCGCGTGGTCACCGGCGTGGATGCGGACGGCAAGCCGGTCATGGCGGTCCCGTTCTACGCCATGGCCAACCGCGAGAAGACTGCCCAAGAAGTCTGGGTCCGCCAGCGAGGCATGAAACCCGGCGATGCCTGGTGGGAAGGCCATCTCTACCGACCTGCCCACAAGGTCACCGTCAAGGCCGTCGCTCCGAGCCCCACCGAGAAAGACGGACGGTAGGCGACCGTGGGAACCAACCGCATGACGACGAACACCGGACTTCTCTCCGTCACTCCCGCTCATCGTGGCGCGGGGTCTTTCCTGCGGCTGCTGGCGATGCTGCTCGTCGCGGTGTCGTCGCAAGCGGACGTCGTGAAGCTGAGTGTGGATTTCTCCGTCCGCACCGGCGCCATCCGTCCGCTGCACGGCATCAACAAAGGGCCGTTGGTGCCGGGCGGGATCCTCGACGTGATCAAGGAACAGAAGGAGCTGGGCATCCCGTTCACCCGCCTGCATGACTGCGGCTGGCCCAATCCGTTCGTGGTCGACCACCACGCCGTCTTCCCGGATCCGGACGCCGATCCCGCGCTGCCCGGGAGCTATGATTTCCGCCTCACCGACGAGTATATCGACGCCGTGCGCCAGACGGGCGCGGAACCGATCTACCGGCTGGGAGAGAGCATCGAGCACACCCGCGTGAAGCGTCACGTCCACCCCCCGGCGGATCCCGAGAAGTGGGCGGCGGTCTGTCTGGGGATCATCCGGCATTACAACGAAGGCTGGGCCGATGGGTTCCATCACCGCATCCGGTACTGGGAGATCTGGAACGAACCGGAGAACCGTCCGGCGATGTGGAGCGGCACGGACGACGATTATCTGCGGCTCTATCGGACCACCGCCAAGGCCATCAAGCAGCGGTTCCCGGACCTCAAGGTGGGAGGCCCGGCCTTGGGAGCGAGCGGTCGCTTCGTCGACGGCGTGTTCCGTCCCACTGACTTCGCGGTGGATTTCCTGGCGATGTGCCGCAAGGACGGTGTGCCGTTGGACTTCTTCTCGTGGCATTGCTACGCCGCCGGATCGGCCGAGCTTTCTGATCGCGCCCGGGCCATCCGGAGGCTGCTCGACTCGGATGGCTTCACCGAGACTGAGAGCCATCTCAACGAATGGAACCATCTCCCGGGAAACGATTGGGGACCGATCTCGCGCTCGGGCACCGCCATGGCCCGCCAGTCCACCTACGCGACCATGGCAGGGGCGCCGGGGGCGGCGTTCGTCGCCGCGGCCTTGATAGAACTCCAGGACGCTCCGGTGGATGTCTGCAATTTCTTCCACGGCGAGACGGGAGCCTTCGGGATCTTCACCGAGCACGGGGTGCCGCTGAAGGTCTATCAGGCGTTCCGGGCCTTCCACGGGCTGATGGAGACGCCGGTGCGCGTGCGGACACGCGGCGCCGTCGCCGGAAAGATCGCCTTCGCCGGCGGGCTGTCCACCGACGGCCGTGAAGCAACCCTGCTGGTCAGCAACTTCGCGGATACCAGCACCGAGGTCGCCCTGGATTGGAAGGGCTTCCAGTGGACCGGCGGCGTGGACGCGGAGATCCGCACCATCGATGCGACCCACGACTTCGCGGAGGTGGTCAGGCAGGCGATACCGGATGGATCCCCGGTCCTTCGTCTGGCGCTCAAGGCGCCGGCCATCGCGATGGTCCGTCTGCGACCCACGGAGGGGGCGAAGGCCGGGATGAAGTTGTCGGTCGTCTCGCCGGCGGACCGGTTGGTGTTCCAGCGCGATCTTT
>CANGMH010000451.1 GCA_947454005.1 Verrucomicrobiota bacterium | reverse complement strand
GTGATGCGGGAAAAGCCAGTCCGCGCCGTCCTCGGCCACGGGCGTGGACCTCAGGTGCTGGCGGTAGTTGTCCGAATAATCGCCGCCGGCAACGACCAAACCGTCGGCGTGCGTCGCCACGAGGCCGTTCTTGAAGCCGTGGACGTGCGCGCCTTCGACATGCACACCGCGATGGCCGTCCACACGGATGCCGATGCCTGCGAGCCGGTCCCATGGCGTCGCGGCCGGAGCGCCGCGCAGTTCCGAGCCGGTTTTGAACCGCACTGTGACGCCGTCCGCGGCGATGTGCAGCACGCCGTCGCCGTTCGTGTCCGCGATCACCGTGCCGCTTGGGATCTCGACCCAGCACGACCGGGTGATGACCGTGTCATCGTGGGTGACGACGAGGGTCGGCATCGACGTGCCGCCGGCCTGACGATCCGGGGAGGTGCAACCCGTCGCCAAGGCGAGCGCCAGGAGGAACAGGCAGAGGACGGGGCGGTGGCGCATGAGCACGACGGGATTCAGACCGCGCCACCCATCCGCCGCAACCGTCGGGCCGAGCTTTGTTCGGCGCCGAAGCCGCCGACCTTTCCTCCGTTCCTTGGTCGGGCTCGCCGACCGTGACCGCCGCCCCGGAGTGCCTTTTCAGCAGCGGGAAAATCTTCTCGCTCACCAAGGCAAGCGTTCGACCCGACGGGTCGAGCGCTTCTGACCACCGGCAGCCGCCCGCCGGACGGCCACGGACTGGATCAGGCCAGGATGTCCTTGATCACCTTGCCGGCGATGCCGGTGAGGCGGGCGTCGAGGCCCTGGAACTTCACCGAGAGGCGCGTGTGCTCGATGCCCAGCAACCGCAGCATGGTGGCGTGCAGGTCGTGGACGTCGACCGGGTTGTCCACGGCCGCGTAGCCCAGTTCGTCGGTCGCGCCGTACACGGTGCCCGGCTTGATGCCGCCGCCGCACATCCAGACGGTGAAGCCGGCGTTGTGGTGGTCGCGTCCGTCGCCGCCCTGGCTCATCGGCGTGCGGCCGAACTCGCCGGCCCAGACGATCAAGGTGTCCTTGAGCATGTCGCGCCGCTTGAGGTCGGTGATCAGCGCCATGCACGCGCGGTCGATCTCCTCGGCCTTGAACTCGATGCCCTGCTTCACTCCGCCGTGGTGGTCCCAGTCCTTGTGGTAGAGCTGCATGAAGCGCACGCCGCGCTCCGCGAGACGGCGCGCCAGGAGGCAGTTCGACGCGAACGATCCGTCCCCCGGTTTGCAGCCGTACAACTCCAGCACGTCGGCCGGTTCCTTCGAGAGGTCGACCAGTTCCGGCACGCTGGCCTGCATCTGGAACGCCAGCTCGTACTGCGCGATGCGCGTGGCGATCTCGGGGTCGTCCACGATGGCGTCGTGCTGCACGTTCAGGGCGTTGACGGCCTTGACCACGTCGCCTTGCTGCTCGCGGGTCACGCCGGCGGGCGTGCCGAGATAGAGCACGGGATCACCCTTGCCGCGGAGGTGGACGCCCTGGAAGCGGCTGGGGAGGAAGCCCGGCGCCCATTGCCGCGCGGCGATCGGCTGGTTCTGGCCGCCGCGACCGAGCGACGTGAGCACGACGAACCCGGGCAGGTTCTCCGCTTCCGAACCGAGGCCGTACGTGATCCATGCGCCCATGCTCGGACGTCCGGCGATCTGCGAGCCGGTGTTCATGAACATGTGCGCAGGATCGTGGTTGATGGCCTCGCTGGTCATCGAGCGCACCCAGCAGATCTCGTCGGCGACGGACCCGATCTTCGGGAACATCTCGCAGATCTCGACGCCCGACTTGCCGAAGCGCTGGAACTTATGCTGCGGCCCGTAGCAGGTGAGTTTCTGCCCTTGGAGCTGGGCGATCTGCTTCCCCGCGGTGAACGACTCGGGCATCGGCTGGCCGTGCATCGCGGCGAGCTTGGGCTTCGGGTCCCACGTCTCCAGGTGCGACGGTCCGCCGGCCATGGTGAGCCAGATCACGCGCTTGGCCTTCGGCGCGAAGTGCAGCGGATCCACCACTCCCGTGGCGCGGGCGGGCGCGGCCAGGAGCGAGGAAGGCTTGATCAACGATGCCAGCGCCAGCGCGCCGATGCCCTGCGACGCGCGGCCGAGGAAGACGCGCCGCGTCTGCTGCTGGCGGTGGAACTGCCGGAGTTCGGAGGAGAGGTCCATGGTTCAGGAGCGGGTGATGGTCTCGTGCAGGTTCAGCAGCGCGCGGGCGACATCGGTCCAGGCGGCGAGCTCGGCCGCATCGATGTCCGCGGTCGGACGTTCCATGCCGACCTTGCGGTAGGCCTCGGCGCCGCCGCGGTCCTCGCGGAACTCGGCGAGATGTTTGCCGAGAAGGGCCTCCAGCACCGCGACCTCCTCGGCGCGCGGCGCGCGGGACAGCACCTGCCGCCAGGCCCAGCCGATGCGCGTCGCCGCGTCGCCGCGGCTCTCGCGCAGGATCCGCACCGCGAAGGTCCGCGCCGCCTCGACGTAGCTGGGGTCGTTCAGCAGCACGAGCGCCTGCTGCGGGATGTTCGAGCGGTTCCGCTCGGCCGCGCACTCCTCGCGCGTCGGCGCGTCGAAGGCGAGCATGCTGGGATGCGTGTAGGACCTCTGCCACCAGCTGTAGAGCCCGCGCCGATACTGGTCCCTTCCTTTGCTGGCGTCGTAATCGCGCACCGGGAAGTTGAGGTTCTCCCAGTATCCGTCGGGCTGGTACGGCTTCGCGCTCGGACCGCCTACGGCCGGCGAGAGGAGGCCGGCGACGGACAGCGCGGTGTCGCGGACCAGCTCGGCCTCGATGCGCCAGCGGCCTTGGCGGGCGAGGATCCGGTTGTCCGGGTCGCGGGCCAGCAGGTCGCGCGGGGCGGTGGACGCCTGCCGGTAGGTCTCGCTGGAGACGATCAGCCGCACCATGTGGCGGAGGTCCCAGCCGCTGTCCATGAACTCGCAGGCGAGCCAGTCGAGCAGCGGTTGGTTGGGCGGCGGTTCGCCCTGCGCGCCGAAGTCGTCCATCACCTTGGATAGCCCGACCCCGAAGAACTGCCGCCACAACCGGTTCATCACCACCCGCGCGGTCAGCGGATTCTCCCGCGAGACCAACCAATCGGCCAGGTCCAGCCGCGTCGCAGGACGGCCCGGGTTCTTGACGAGGAAGGCGGGCAGCGCCGGCGACACCTTCTCGCCGGTCTCGATGAGGAAGTTCCCGCGCGGCAGGATGCGGACGGTGCGGGGCTCGTCGTTGCGCTCGGTGACCAGGCAGCGCGGCAACTTCGCCTCGAACTC
>CANGMH010000450.1 GCA_947454005.1 Verrucomicrobiota bacterium | reverse complement strand
GACGCGGAGATACGCGGAGGGCCGTTCGCGACCGCCGAAGAGAGGGGGCTAGACAAAAACTGGACAGCAAACTCGTGGCAGAGCGTCTTTTCCTACTCGCCCACGTTGCCGAGAAGTTCCGAAGGATAGGGATGGATGGGTCGCGTGTACTTGCCTATTCGATTCATAATCAGCACGATACATTCATCGATCATCAACTATGGGTGCCGGTCGATGATCTGCTCCTTAAGGCTTTGTTTTAGATTTTTGTTTCCTAAGGAAGTCCGGTTTAGTAAGAACCGTGCGCGCAGTCTCGGACGTCCCTTATGCCCAAATCTAGCCCCAAGCCGATCGACCCTGTGTCGGCCGCCCTGCCTGCCGTTGAACACGCCGATTTGTCGGCCAAGCGACCGACGCGTGCCAAGGCCGAGCCTGCGCCGGAGCCCGCACCGATCGACCAGTCCTTGAAGACGCGGCCGCCTTTGGCCGCGGCCGCCACCCGGAAGCTCCGAGTCCTGCTCGTCGACGACCATCCGTTGATGCTCGCCGGCCTCACGATGCTGATCAACGCGACGTCCGACCTCGTGGTCTGCGCCGAGGCGGGCAACGCCTCCGAGGCCATCGGCATGATCACCGCGAAGTCGCCGGACATCGTCGTGCTCGACCTCGGCCTTCCCGACCGCAACGGATTGGAGGTCCTGAAGGATTTCCAGGCGCTCAACGCCAACCTGCCGGTCCTCGTCGTCTCGATGCACGACGAGATGCTCTACGCCGAACGCACGCTCCGGGCAGGTGCCCGCGGCTATGTGATGAAGGAGGTCGGCGGGGAAAAATTGCTGGCCGCCATCCGCTCGGTGGCGGAAGGCCGCGTCTTCGTGAGCGACCGCGTCGCTTCCGAGCTCCTCGGCAACCTCGGCCGCCGCACGCCCTCGAATCCGAACCGCGACCTCATGCTCGACCGCCTGAGCGACCGGGAGTTCGAGATCTTCCGGCTCTTGGGCGAAGGCCATAGCACCCGTTCCATCGCGGAACGCCTGAAGCTGAGCCCCAAGACCGTCGACGCGCATCGCGCCAACATCAAGACCAAGCTGGCCCTCAAGGACGGCGCGGCTCTGGTGCGCCAATCGGTCCGGTGGAACGAGCTGCAGAACAGCCGCACCTCCCCGATGGGCGAGAGTTGATCCTGCCCGGCGACGTCCTGTCTGGGATCCATCGGGCCCGGGAGCCGGCTCCGCTCAGGGGAGCGGTCGACATCGAGGGAGCTTGCCGGGCCGTTCTCGGGTCCTCCCTGATCCTGTGCCGGATCTCGCTGGGCACCCGGACAAGACCGATCCGCTCGTCGGATGGCTCGGGCTTCCAGTCCGGCCTGAAGCCTCGGCTTCAGGCCGGAGCCGCCGCGGCCGCGATCTGCCGCGTGATCTCGAACGCGACGTCCAGCGCGGCCTTGGCCTGGGCCCCGCTGACTTTCGGTGTCTGCCGTTCCGTGACGCATTGGATGAAGTGCGCCAGCTCCAGCTTGAGCGGCTCGTCCTTCGCGATGGGCACGGGCTCCCGGACGATCCTCTTGCCGCCGAACTCGCTCACCAACGAGCTGTCCTTCGACGCCAACAGCTTCTTGAGCAAAGAACTCTCGCTCTCCCCGTCGCGGGCCAGCCGATAGATGAAGCCTTCCTGCGCGCGGTAATCGAGGCTGATGTAGCTGGTCTCCTTCGCCGTGCCGCCGCCGCTGAACACCCGGATCTTCCGCAGGCGCTCCGGGCTGATCCGGCTGGCGGTGAGGTTGGCCACGCAGCCGTTGGCGAAGCGCAACCGGGCGTTCGCGATGTCCTCGCTCTTGCTCAGCACGGGGATGCCCACCGCGTCCACCGCGACCAAGGGCGATTTCACGAACGCCAGCACGACGTCGAGGTCGTGGATCATCAGGTCCAGCACCACCCCGATGTCGGTGCTCCGCGCCGGGAAGGGCGAGAGCCGATGGCACTCGATGAACCGCGGGTCGGTGGCCACCTTCTCCAGGTAGCTGAACACCGGGTTGAACCGCTCGACGTGCCCGACCTGCAGCACCGCGCCGCGGCTCTGCGCCAAGGCCACCAGCGCCGCGGCCTGCTCCGCGTCGTCGGTCATGGGCTTCTCGACGAGGACGTGCTTCCCGAGGGTGAGCAGCTCCTGGGCGAGCGCGAAGTGCGTCGTGGTCGGCGTGACCACGCTCAACGCGTCGCTCGCCGCGGCGGCCTCGGCCACGCTGGCGAAGGCGCGGACGCCGTGCTTGGACGCTTGCGCGCGCGCCGCGCCGGCATCGACATCGAACACTCCGACGAATTCCGCGGCCCCCGCTTTCGCGAGCTCCGCGTAGATCCGTGCGTGCTCCTTGCCGAGTGAACCGGTGCCGAGGACGGCCACCTTGGGTCTCGCTGACATGCCGTCAGGTTAAGGCCCGGTCACCGGCGCCCAAAGCCGAAACCGCGGGAGGCCCGACGGATTTGAAGTCCACGCCGACGCGCCGCCGGGCCCCGGTCAACCGGGGGAAACCGCGCCCCCTGCCCCTTCGCCTTTGGTTGGCGACCCGCGACAGCCGTCACCGGCATCGCCGTATCAGGAGAGATACGCTTCCATGCCCGCGCACGAGCAGACGAGGTTGCGGTCGCCGAAGACGTTGTCCACGCGGCCGACCGCGGGCCAGAACTTCCAGTCGCGCAGGCTTTCCACAGGAAACGCGGCCTGTTCCCTGCTGTACGGGCGGCCCCAGCCATCGGAGGTCACCTGGTCGGCGGTGTGCGGCGCGTTCTTGAGCAGGTTGTTCTTGGCGTCCTCGCGTCCCTCCTCGATCTCCACGATCTCGTCGTGGATGGCGATCATCGCGTCGCAGAACCGGTCGAGCTCGCACAGGGGTTCCGATTCGGTGGGTTCCACCATGAGCGTGCCCGCCACCGGCCAGCTGAGGGTCGGCGCGTGGAATCCGTAGTCCATGAGCCGTTTCGCGACGTCCTCGGCGGTGACCGACTTGAACCGACGGAGGTCGAGGATGCACTCGTGGGCGACGAGGCCGTTCGCGCGGTAGAGCGTCGGGAAGTGGGCCTCCAGCCGCTTGGCGATGTAGTTGGCGTTGAGGATCGCGACCTTGGTGGCATGGGTGAGGCCGGCCGCCCCCATCATCGCGATGTACATCCACGAGATGGTGCAGATGCTGGCGCTGCCCCAAGGAGCGGCGCTGACGGCACCGATGGGGTCCTCGCCGCCGAGGTTCACGACCGCGTGGCCGGGCAGGAACGGCACGAGGTGTGCGGCGACGCCGATCGGG
>CANGMH010000449.1 GCA_947454005.1 Verrucomicrobiota bacterium | reverse complement strand
TCTCCTTCGGGATCTCGAAGACGTGCAGCTTGCCCTTCTTGAGATAGAACAGCTTGTCGCCCGCCGAGGTCAGCTGGCCGTAGCCCGAGGCGGCCGGCGCCAGCACGGCGATGCGTCCGGCCAAGCCTTCGGCGTCGACCTTCACCACCACCTTCTTGTCCTCTTTCTTCTCGTCCTTCTTCTCCGCGGCGGTCGTCGCGGCATCACCGGTCTTCGACGTTCCGCCGCTCTCGCCGGCCTGCGTGTCCGGCGGCGTGGTCTTCAGCGCTTCGGGCTTCTTCTCGTCGGCCAGTTTCACCTCGTCGGACTGCGGCGCGAAGGGTGACTTCGTGTCGCGCGCCAAGGTCACCAGATAGATGCGCTGCATGTCGGTGTAGACATGGTTCCACTCCGTGTCGCCATAGGTGGGATGGAACGTGCGGTCCGAGACGAAGAACAGATACTTGCCGTCCGCGCTGAACTCCGGGGACCCCACCGCCGACCATCCATCGGTCGCCGGCACCGTCGCCTGTGTGTCCAGCGAGTAGAGCTGTATCACCGGGAACTTCCGCGCCAACGGCTCGGTGAAGGCGATCCACCGGCTGTCCGGCGACCAGGCATGGTCGCGGATCTCGCCGGCCTCCGACCGCGCCACCCGGGTGACCTTGCCGCCGTCCAGATCGACGATGCTCAGCCGGTTCATCTTGTCGCTCCAGGCGATGTGCTTCGAATCGGGCGACCAATCGGGCTGGTATTTGTAGGTGTCCGCTCCGGTGGTCAGCTGGCGGGGTCTGCCCGAGCCGTCCTGCGCCTCGATCCAGATCTCGTCCTCGCCGCTGCGGTCGCTGATGTAGGCGATCCAGCGTCCGTCGGGCGACCACACGGCGTCGCGCTCGTGCACGCCCGGCGAAGCGGTGAGGTTCCTCGTGGGACCGTGCTTCGCGGGCACGCTGAAGACGTCGCCCCGCGCGCCGAGCACGGCCCGTGCCCCGTCCGGCGCCACGTCGAAGCTCGTCGTGTCCTTCGACACGTCGCGGCGCGCGTCGCGGCCGATGGCCATGTCCTCGCGGATCTCGACCGGCACGCGGGCGACCTTCTCCGTCGCCAGGTCGAGGCGATGGATGTATCCGCCGTTCTCGAACACGATGGCCGTGTCGCCGAGCGACGGGAACTTCACCGCGAACTCGGTGAACGTCGTGAGCTGCCGGACGGCCTTGGTCTTCAGGTCCGTCACGAACAGGTTCGCCTGATGGTTCGTGTCGCGTTCCGAGACGAAATAGACGCGGTCGCCGTGCCACATCGGGAAGATGTCCTGCGCGTCGTCCTCGGTGAGCCGCGTGGTCTGCTTGCTGGCGAAATCGTACAGCCACAGCTCGTCCGCCTGGCCGCCGCGGTAGCGCTTCCAGGTGCGGAACTCGCGGAACACGCGGTTGTAGACCATCTGTTTGCCGTCCGGCGAGAAGGAGCACCATCCGCCCCGCGGCAACGGCAGCACCTCGGGCACGCCGCCCGAGAGCTTGGCCAAGGTGAGCTCGCCCTTGAAGGGGTTCCACTGCGTGCGCCGCGACCGGTACACCACCGTCTCGCTGTCGCGCCACGCCATCACGATGTTGTTCGGCCCCATGCGGTCCGACACGTCGTCACGTTCCAGCGTGGCGGTGTAGGTGAGGCGCCGCGGCACGCCGCCCTCGGACGGCATCACGTACACCTCGGTGTTGCCGTCGTACTGACCGGTGAAGGCGAGGGTCTTCCCGTCGGGCGAGAAGCGCGGGAACATCTCGTAGCCCTTCGGATCGCTGGTGATCCGTCGCGCCACGCCGCCTTGGGCGGACACGGTGAAGAGGTCGCCGGCGTGGCCGAAGACGATCTGGTCGCCGTGGATGGCCGGGAACCGGAGCAACCGCGCCTCGGCCGCCCCCGCGCCGACCGCGCCGCCGAGGGCCAGGAGACAACCGAGCCACGCGCGCGCCGCGGGTGCCGACAGGACGAACCTTGATGTCATGCCCGCGACGCTACCGGCCCGCGCCGGAGTGGCAACGCGGATGAACGTCCGGGGAAGGGGGATCAATGCCCAACGCCCCGTGGCGGGACATCCACGGACAAGCTGTCAGCGCTTCTCGCTCCGGATCTTCACCTCGGTCTGGCCGGCGGCCACGGACTCGGCCTGGATGTTCCCGCCCGGCCAGCGGACCCACACGGCCTTCGGTGCCGTGGGCACGCCGAGCACCGCAGCGGCCGAATCCTGCGAACCGTAGCCGGAGCCGCCTTGGATCGCGCGGACCGGACCCTCGTGTCCGTCCTGGAACCGCACGCGCACCTGGGCCCCGATGCCGTCCGGGTTCGATGCCGGGCCTTCGAGCACGACGCGCAGACCGGGTCTGGCCCGTTGATTGAGGAAGAGCCGGGTCGGTCCGTCGACCTGGGTCACGACCAGGTCGATGCGGCCGTCGTGGTCGAGGTCGGCGATCGCCGCGGCGCGTTGTTCGCCGTGGACGGCGATGCCGGTGACGCTCGCGTCCAATGCGGCGAACGCGCCGTCGCCTTTGCCCCGCAGCCAGAGCCCGCGTCCGGCGTCGTCGCGCGAAAGCTCGGGGAGCAGGTCCGAACGGTTCTGGCTGAGGAAGAGGTCCTCGATGCCGTCGCCATCGACATCACCGACGTTCACCGAGAAGACCGGCGCGATCTGGGCCTCGCGGGGCAGGGGATGCCACTCGAACCGGGACCCGCGGTTCAACAGGATCCCTGAAGCGGACTCGTTCGCCTCCAGGTACCGTGCCTTGGCGGCGTTGTCGCCGAGGATCTCCGCGACGGTGGCTTTGCCGAAGGCCTCGTGGGTCGGGAAGCGGGCGGCAAGCTCCGGCAGGGCCGAGGCGAGGAGATTGCGGTTCTTCACCGGCAACCATGTCCCGTCGCGTCGCCACGCCTCGACGATCTCCACGCGGTCCGGGACGTTCCAGGTGCCGTGGTGGATGCGGATCGGTCCGGGCCCGAGCAGGGCGTACCCGGTGTTGCTGCCGGAGTTGCCCACGGCGAGGTCCATGCGGCCGTCGCCGTCGAAATCGCCGGCCACGATGCCCGTCCACCAACCGGTCCGGTCCGCCAGCCCCATCGATGCGGTCACCTCCTCGAAGTGTCCGCCTTCGTTGCGGAAGATCCGGACGGGGCCCCATTCCACCGCGAGCGCGAGGTCGAGATCGCCGTCGCCGTCGAGGTCCACCAGCGTCGCGCCGTTGACGAAACCCGCCGAAGCGAACGTCCGGCTCGCGTCGGGGGACCGGCGGAGCGTGCCGCCGTCGTCGGTCCAGATCGTG
>CANGMH010000448.1 GCA_947454005.1 Verrucomicrobiota bacterium | reverse complement strand
GTACGGCGTCAAGCGCCCGAAGGCCGCGAAGGCCGCTGCCAAGAAGTAATCTTTTCCCGCTCAATCCGTTCTTTGTATGTCTCGTCGTCGCCAAGCGGTCAAACGTTCCGTCACCCCGGACGCCAAGTTCAACAGCGTCCTGGTCGGTCGTCTCGTCAACACCATCATGCGTGGTGGCAACAAGAACGTCGCCCAACGCATCGTCTACGGTGCGCTCGACACCCTTGCTGAGAAGAACCCGGGCGTGAACTCGCTCGAGATCCTCCAGCGTTCGATCGAGAACGCCAAGCCGCGCATCGAGACCAAGCCTCGTCGCGTCGGTGGTGCCACCTACCAGGTGCCCCTCGAGATCCCTGGTGAGCGCCAGACCGCGCTCGCCATGCGTTGGATCGTGGATTTCGCCGATGCCCGCAAAGGCGTGCCGATGCAGCAGGCGCTGGCCACCGAGCTGATGGAAGCCTACCAAGGCCAGGGTGGCGCCATCCGCAAGCGCGACGACGTCCACAAGATGGCGCAGGCCAACAAGGCGTTCGCGCATTTCCGCTGGTAGCATCCGCGACCCGCATATCTCCGCCCCAGGGGTGACCCCGGGGCATTTTTCTTCCCTAAAACCGCCGATTCTGCTGAGGACACCATGAGCGAGGCCATCGCGATCAACGCCGCCCTTAATGCGCCGAACCGCCAGTATCCGCTGGAACGCACGCGCAACATCGGCATCGCCGCGCATATCGATGCCGGCAAGACCACGACGACCGAACGTATCCTGTTCTACACCGGTCTGATCCACAAGATCGGCGACGTCGATGACGGCAACACCGTCACCGACTGGATGGAGCAGGAAAAGGAGCGCGGAATCACCATCACCTCCGCGGCGGTGACCTGCTTCTGGACCCAGAAGAAGGAAGAAGGTCTGTACAAGGCCCGCGAAGCCATCGCGCACCGGATCAACATCATCGACACCCCGGGCCACGTGGATTTCACCGCCGAGGTCGAGCGTTCGATGCGCGTCCTGGACGGAGCGGTCGCCGTGTTCTGCGGTGTCGCCGGCGTCCAGCCGCAGTCCGAGACCGTCTGGCGCCAGGCCACGAAGTACAAGGTCCCCCGCATCGCGTTCGTCAACAAGATGGACCGCACGGGCGCCAACTTCGACAACGCGCTCAACGACATGCGCAAGAAGCTGAACGCGTATGCGTTCCCGATCTTCTTGCCCATCGGTGCCGAGGACCAGTTCGCCGGCGTCGTCGACGTGGTGAACCAGAAGGCCATCGTCTGGGGCACGGGCGATATCCAGAACGAAGGTCTCAAGTATGAGATCAAGGAGATCCCGGATGCGCTCAAGGAAGCCGCCAAGCAGGCGCTCGAAGAGCTCATCGACGCCGTCTCCAACAAGGACGACGTGATCGCCGAGATGGTCCTCGAAGAGAAGCCCATCAGCCCCGAGGCGCTCAAGGCCGGTATCCGCCGCCTCACCTGCAAGATCGAGATGATCCCGGTCTTGTGCGGTTCCGCCTTCAAGAAGAAGGGCGTGCAGGTCCTGGTCGACGCGGTCGTCGATTATCTTCCGTCCCCCATCGACATCCCCTCGGCGGTCGGCCATGAGCTCGGCTCCGAGAACATGCTGGACGTCCCGACGAACGACAACGGCAAGTTCTGCTCTCTGGCGTTCAAGCTCTGGACCGACCCGTACGCCGGCAAGCTGGTGTTCTTCCGCGTCTACTCCGGCCAGCTGAAGAAGGGCGACACCATCTACAATCCTCGCACCCGCAAGCGCGAGCGCGTCAGCCGTCTGATGGTCATCCAGGGCAGCGAGCGCAAGGACATCGACTCCGTCTATTCCGGCGACATCGCCGCGCTCGTCGGTCTCCGGAACATCACGACCGGTGACACCCTCTGCAACGAGGACTTCGACATCACCCTCGAGCCGCCCACCTTCCCCGAGCCGGTCATCAGCATGGCCATCGAGCCGAAGACCAAGGCGGACCGCGACAAGATGTCCGAAGGTCTGCAGCGTCTGGCCGAAGAGGATCCGACCTTCCACGTCTTCACCAACGAGGAGACGAGCCAGCTCATCATCGCCGGCATGGGCGAGCTCCACCTGGAGATCATCCGCGACCGTCTGAAGCGCGAGTTCAAGGTCGAGGCCGATTCCGGTGCGCCCCAGATCGCGTATCGCGAGACCATCACCAAGTCCGCCGAGGGCGAAGGCAAGTTCATCCGCCAGTCCGGTGGTCGCGGCCAATACGGCCACGCTTGCGTGCGCATCGAGCCCAACGAAAAGGGCAAGGGCGTCGAGGTCGTCAACGAGATCGTCGGCGGCGCGATCCCCCGCGAGTACGTCCCCGCGGTCGAGGACGGCATCCGCGAGGCCATCAAGTCCGGCGTCTACGCCGGTTACCAGGTCATCGACATCAAGGTGGCGATCACCGACGGTTCCTTCCACGAGGTCGACTCCAACGAGCTGGCGTTCAAGATGGCGGGCATCTTCGGTCTGAAGGACGCCTTCGACAAGGCCGGCCCGATCATCTTGGAGCCGATCATGAAGGTCGAGGTCACCACGCCGGATGAATACCAGGGCGACCTGCTCGGCGACATCAACCGCCGCCGCGGCGTCATCCAGGGCGTCGACGCGAAGAACGGCCAGACCGTCCTCAACGCGACCGTCCCGCTGGCCGAGATGTTCGGTTACGCGACCGCGATCCGCTCCTTGTCCAAGGGCCGTGCTTCCTACAGCATGGAGCCGATGAACTTCGAGCAGGTCCCGAACAGCGTGCTCACCACCGTGCTCGACGCCGCGAAGAAGAAGCCCGCGGCCCGAAGCTGATTTTCCGTCACACCATAAATTATAATCTGTTCTTTGTATGGCTGGACAACGCATCCGAATCCGATTGAAGGCATATGACCACAGGGTCATCGACGCCTCGGCGAGTGAGATCGTCGAGACCGTGAAACGCTCCGGCGCCCGTGTCGCGGGCCCGATTCCTCTTCCCACCAAGATCGAGCGCGTCACCGTGCACCGGTCCCCCCACGTGGACAAGAAGTCGATGGAGAGCTTCGAGCAGCGCACCCACAAGCGGCTCCTCGACATCCTCGACCCCACCGCCAAGACCGTGGACGAGCTCAAGAAGCTCAACCTCCCCGCGGGCGTGGACATCACCATCAAGATCTAACCGACCAGACCATGCCTCTCGGACTTATCGGCAAGAAAATCGGCAACACGCGCGTCTACGACGCCAACGGTGTCATGACCCCTGTGACGGTCGTGCTCGTCGGCCCGAACCGCGTCCTCCAGGTGAAATCGAAGGAGAG
>CANGMH010000447.1 GCA_947454005.1 Verrucomicrobiota bacterium | reverse complement strand
GTCGTCGTCGTGATCGGGATCCTGGTCGCTCTTCTTTTGCCGACGCTGACGCGGGTGAGGGACCGGGCGAAGGAGGCGGTCTGCCTCGGCAACTTCCATCAGATCGGGATCGGCCTGAAGCTGTATCAAGGCGACAACAACGGACGCTATCCGCTCGGCGGGACCTTGATCTCGAACCCCGGCGCCTTGATTCCTCGGGGAACACCGCGTGACCAGACCTGGAGCTTCACCACGGCACTTGGAGGAAAGGACGGGAAAGGCCCTCTGCTGATGCTCCCGCCCGCCAAGGTTAGACCGCTGAACCGCTACGTCACCGAGCCGCGGACGTTCCAGTGCCCGGCCGACGGTGGGATCGACTACCGGGCCAACGGCGGGCCTCACTGGGCAAGCCTGTGGGAGACCTTCGGTTGTAGCTACCAATACAATGCTTCTGGAGGGAACCCCCGTTTGGAGCGCGCTTTGATCAACGATAAGGACGATGGCTGGGTATCCCAAGCGAGCCGGTTCGTCGTCCTCTATGAGCCGCCGGCAATCCGGGAAAGTTGGGACAGCCAGCCATTCCGCGTCTATTGGCACCGGGCCCATCCTCCCAGGACGATCAATAGCCACGGGGACGAAGGTGCTGGCAGCCGTCGGGTTTCCCCCATCCTGTACGCCGATGGACACGCGGAGATCGTGGATTTCACCGGAGAGGTGTTCTCCCGGGTGAACTCGGATCGTCGGCTCTGGAATCAGCCCGAGTGACGGGTCTGGTGACCGAGCCATCGCCACACGCGCAGGACCTCGGTGGCGCCCCAGGCTTGGGCGTCGCAACCGCGATGGGTGTGGGGCGCGTCGCCGTCGACGATCTCGGGCAGATGCCCGAGGCAGCCCTCGGCCATCAGACGGTCCGTGCTGCCCAGATACGCGCGTGCCGCGGCGATCGCCCGTGGATCGCCGTCGAAGGCCTTGACCAAGGCCTCGCAGAAGACCGGGAAGGTCCAGGTCCACGCGGTGCCGTTGTGGTAGGCGGGTTTGCGGCGGGTGTCCTCGTCGCCTTCGTAGCGCGGCCAGTAGGGATGGTCCGGATCGTTGAGCAGACCGCCGTGGTTCCCGTAGATGGCCAGCGGCGGCACGACCGGCAACGGCGCCAACGAACGCAGCGCGCCCGGGATGACGAGCCAGCGCCGCGCCGCCTCGACCGTGCGGCGCGCGCGTTCGCCGTTGGCGAGACCGAGCGACACCGCGAGCAGGCAGTTGCAGCGGAGCGCGTTGTCCGGCGGAGCGGTCCGGGCCGGCTGTCCGGCGGGGCAACGGAGATTGTCGGCGTACCACCCGCAGTCTTCGAGCCAGTAGTAGTTCTCGAACGACTTCTCCGCCCGGCGCGCGAGGTCGGCCCAGCTTTCGCCCCGGCCTTCCCACGGTTCGGCGCCGATGCGTGCGAGCTGCCGCAGCAGGCGGATCCACAGCGCCTGGATCTCGATGGGATAGCCCTCCCGCGGGGTGCCGGCGGGATGGTTGGTGTCCATCCAGGTGAAATGGCTCGGGCTCCAGACGAGACCGGACTGCGCGTCCACGCGGATCCCGTTCGGCGTGCCGCGCAGGTAGCCGCACGCGATCGATCGGACGACCTCTCGTAGCGTCCGGCCGGCTGCGTCCACCGGGGTGGAGTAGAAGCCAGTGACCAGTAGGTCAGTATCCAGTGGGCCAGTGAGGGGAACGTCGGAGCTGGGGGGTGACTGACCGACTGACCTGCTGATGACCGACCCACTGATCACTTCTGCCGCTTCCTCGCACACCACGCCGAACCACAGAGGCGCGTCGGTCGTGTCGCGGTTCGACGCGTCCGCGCCGTGGATGCTGTTGGGCAACGTGCCGTCCTTCTCGAAACGGCCGAACGCGATCAGCAGTTGGCGGACCTCCTCCGTCATGCCCGCGGCGAGCAGCCCGCGCGCGCAGATGAGCGAATCACGGCCCCAATCGAGAAACCACGGATAGCCCGCGATCACCGTCTTCACGTCGTCGCGGCGGACGACGTACGCCTGCACGGCCCGCACCAGCGCGCTCGTGAAAGCGTCGGGCGCCGTCGCGGGCGACGACATCGTCTCCGTCCGTCGGGCGGCCGCGGCTTCCGATGCCTGGCGCGTCGCCACGAAATCCTTCACCGCCTCCGGTGTCGGCCCGGTCGCCTCGGCAGTGGCCACCAGCGTCACGCTCTCTCCCCGGGCGATCGGCAGCTCGAACCAACCCGGGCTGTAGGCGTCGCCGCGGCCTTCCTGGCCGCGCGTGGCCTCGACCGGATGCGGGATGCCCACCGACCATTCCGGATCCCGATGGTATTCGCCGGCGTCGGCCCAGACGCGCAAGCCGCGGTCGGGCGCGGGCGTGAAGGCGAAGCCGTTGAACGAAGGTTGGGCCTCCGCCGCGCCGCGCGTGGAGATCTCCCGGCAATGCGCGCTGAAATGGCGTTCCGAACCTTCGTTGCGCTGGGTCTCCCAGTGGAAATTCCGGTCCTCGATGTCGATCCGCACCGTGAGGCGGACCCGCGCGTCGGCCGGCAGCGGACGTCCGAGGTGCCGGCCGGCGCCCGTGCGGTCCGGACGCGTGAAGCGGAGCACCACCGTGTTCTGCTGGTCGAGCAGGTCGGCCACCAGATGGATCTCCACGCTGCGCCCGTCGCCTGCGTTCGCGATGAAGCGCCAGTGCGCCGGAGGGCCGGGTTCGAGGTCGACCAGGTTGTCGCCGTTCAACGAGGTGATGAACCCGTCGGCGTCCACCCAGGCGCGGATGCGCTTGGCGAAGACATGGCGGTCCACCGGGATGCTCGCACCCAGGTTCGCGCCGAGCAGGCAATCGTACTTGGACGTGATGCGTCCGAGGTCCGCGTGGAGACGCGACATACCGCCGCGGCCGTTGGTCAGCAGTACGAGCGAGCGCGGCCCGACCGCCGCGGTGCCGTGCGTCGGCAACGGGTCCGACGCGAGGAAACGAAGCGTCGCCGAGGCGTCCTCGGTGCCGACGCCGTGGCGTTCGAGCGCGAGCGATGCATCGGACGCCGACGTGAGCGAGCGCGGCGGGAACGCGGCGACGAAACCGTCCGCGACCGGGATGGCGACGGCGTTCTCCGGGAACTCGCCGGCCCCCGTCAACCGGGCACGGAACGGGCGGTCGTCGTGCACCAGCAACCAATGTCCGGGCGGCACCGGCGTGATCCGCGAACGGTCGGCGAGATGCCAGGCCACGACCGGACGATACCCTCCGTCGGCAGCGCCTGAGGCGCGGGCCAAGAATCCTGCCGGATCCGCGGCGACTTCGGCCGCGAGCACTTTCC
>CANGMH010000446.1 GCA_947454005.1 Verrucomicrobiota bacterium | reverse complement strand
CCCGGAACCGCAACCAGACCGACAAGGCCCTGGCCCCGGATGAGCGCTACGACACGTTCAACCACCTGCAGAAGCCGGACGGTCCCTGGTTCTGGGAGATCGCCCTGCCCAACGGCGCCTACCTCGTCCACATCGTCGCCGGCGAGCCGAACAATTTCGACTCCACCATGCGGATCAAGGCCGAGTCCGTCCTCGTCGTGAACGGTGCGCCCAACACCACCGCCGAACGGTTCCGCGAAGGCACCGCCCTCGTCACCGTGGCGGACGGACGTCTGACCGTGGCGCCTTCGGAGGCCGACGGGTCGGTCAACGCCAAGATCGCCTTCATGGAGATCACCGCGGTGAACAAGGTCACGCTGGCCGGCACCGATCCTGACGGCGACGCGTTGACCTTCACCGTCGTGTCCGGTCCGAAGAACGGCGTCGTGGTCGGCACCGGCAAGGACCAGGCCTACGTGCCGAAGGTCGGGTTCAAGGGCGCCGACAGCTTCACCTTCAAGGTGGGCGACGGGAAACTGGAGTCGGCGGTCGCGACGGTCGACATCGACGTGACCCGCTTCAACCGCCTCCCGGTGGCGGTCGCGTTGACCAACACGACGGCCTTCAACCGGCCGGTCTCCTTCACCCTCAAGGCCACGGACGCCGACGGCGACAAGCTCACCTACACCAACGTCACGCTGCCCCGTGCCGGCACGCTCCGCGGCACGACGGGCGCCGACCGCAGCTACACCCCGCACACCGGGTTTTCCGGCACCGACACGTTCAACTACCGGGTGTACGACGGCTTCGGGTTCTCCGCCGTGGTCAAGGTCACCATCATCGTGGCCCCCCGCGTGACCTCCAACTCGGAAGGCCTCCTGTCCCTCTCCTCCGATGACGCCAGCGTGAAGTTCCTGAAGGACTTCCTGTCGACGGATGGCGTGGTCTTCAACCTGAACAGCGGCATCCTCAACCTCGGCGGAGGCCAGGTGTTCGCCGTCGCTCCGGCGGCGGTCGCCGCTTCGTCCGACGGCGTCCGCCTGTCGGTCCAATGGGCGCAGCCGTCCGCCGCGGCCCAGAGCGGCGGGGCCCACAAGGCCGTCGCCCCGGTCACGGCCCGGCTCGTCCCGAGGTTGGTCGTCCAAGCTCCGGCTGGCAGCGTCGGCTCGGTCGAATGGACCGGCGAACTCGGCGAAGGCGCCCAGTGGCAACCCTTGTCACCCGTCACCGTCGGCGATTCCGGGACGGTCGGCATCGATCTCGACGACGTCCAGGCGACGGGATACTTCCGCTTCATCGCGCAGTGACCCGAGGTGGCGGACACCTCGGCCCGCCCACGTTCCACGGACGCCCTCCATCGGAGGGCGTCCTTTTTTTCGGCCGCTGTTGCCGGAGACGACCTGCGTCCGGAATCGCTGAAACATTCCGCCGGTCGCCGGGGTTCCTGTCGCCGTGATGAATGCGACCATGACCTCGACGATGGGATCGGCCCGGACCGCAGCCGGCGTGTGGACGGATCTTCCGGCGCGTCCGGATGCCTCCAAGAAACTCGGCGGCCGGTCCGTTGCCCGGGCATCGGGCCGGCGGATCGTCGTGGCCGACGAAGCGCCCTTGTGGCGCGTGACCATGGCGGCGGTCGAGCCGGTGCGGTGGGAGCGGGTGCTCGGCATCGCCTTGGCGTCGTCCGGAGTCGCCGGCCTGGTCTGGCTGGTCCTGGTGTGCGCGCAGTTCGCCCATGCATGGGCCAACCTCGCCGCTTGGGTCCGTGCGGCGATGCTCTGAGACGACATCCGTCCGGACGGGACCCGTCGGGCCGGATCCCTCACGCGGTCGAGGGTCAGTTCCCGGCGCCGGCCTTCTTCAGCACCTCCTCCAACGTGACCTCGGTTCCGCCACGGCGCTTGCTCTCGTCCGCGGCTTCCATGAAGGCCATGATCTCCAAGGTCTCGCCCGGGCTCACGGGCGAGACGCCGGTCTGGAAGAACTTCACGATCTCAGCGACCAAAGGCGCGTAGCCGTCGTAGGACCCGACCTTTTGCGACCCTTTCGTTCCCCAGGCCTCGCCCTGATAGCCCTCGACCTCCCGGAAGGTGCCGGTTCTTCCGTCGCTCCAGCGGCCCACCACCTCGATCTTGCCTTCTTGGGTCGTGCCGCGGCGGACCGATCGGCAACCGGTGCCCAGCACGGTGAACAAGGATTCGCAGCCGTGGACCCCGTACCAATAGAGGTCGGGATGCGTCTTCTCCAGATGGGCCGGGCTGCCGCACCACGCGTTGGTCACCGTGCCGATCGCTCCGGCGCGGACGGCGAGCGTGCCTTTGGCGAAGCGCAACGATGAGGCGCTGAACATCGGGATCTTCGCCGCCTTCGCCAGCAGGAGGATCTCCACGGCGTCCTTCAGCGAACCGCCGAGGGGTTTGTCGACGTAGAACGGTTTCCCGGCGGCGATCACCGCCTTGACCTGCCCGAGGTGGGGCCGGCCGTCGACGCTCTCGATCAGAACCGCGTCCACCTCCTTGCAGAGGGCCTCGATGGTCGGGTGGATGGTGACGCCGTGCTTCTCGCGCAGCGTCTTGGTGTATTCCTCGACCCTCGACCAACTCGACTCGATGTCCGGGCTCCCGCCCTTGAACGCCGCGACCACCTTCGCGCCGGCGACATGGTCCTTCGCCGCGGGATTGGTGAGTATCTCGGTGAACGCCGTGACATGCGAGGGGTCGAGCCCGACGATGCCGAGGCGGATCTCCGCCGCCGTGGCGGCCGACACGACGAGGAGGAAAGCGACGAGGACGGACCATCGGGAAGTCATGCGGCCATTGCGCGCCGATCGGCCCGGCGAATAAAGCGCGAAGTTCGGCCGGCTCGGCATCGCGGGAGCGGGGCTCGACATCGTCGGTCCCGAGGATAGCGTCGCCGGCATGTCGCGCGGTTCCCAGACCTTCGCCCGGATCTCCTCGGCTCTTTTGATCGGCCTTGTCGCCGGCGTCCGGGCCGCCGCCGCCGAGCTCGCCCCGCCCGGTTTCCGTCCGCTCCCGCTCGGCACGCATGCGCTGGTCGGCGCGCGTGTCCATCCCCAGCCGGACACCGTCTTCTCCAACGCCACCGTCGTCAT
The DNA here is from genome assembly GCA_947454005.1 of Verrucomicrobiota bacterium. Taxonomy (GTDB): domain Bacteria; phylum Verrucomicrobiota; class Verrucomicrobiia; order Limisphaerales; family UBA9464; genus CAIVQB01. Next base: position 223 of record CANGMH010000446.1, on the reverse strand, counting down.
CCGCGACGGATTGATCGTGGCGGTCGGTCCCGAGGTCACGCCGCCGGCCGACGCGCGCGTTTGGGATGCCGGGGGCCTCACGATCTACGCTGGCTTCATCGATCCCTACCTCACGTTGGGGACGAAGGGGCACGTCTCGAACGGCCCGGATGAACCGGGCGGCTCGACGTCGTTCACCGCCGCGGGCCACCGGTTCTTCGGCGTCGCCGGACAAGAGCACGAT
>CANGMH010000445.1 GCA_947454005.1 Verrucomicrobiota bacterium | reverse complement strand
GACGGGCCATCTCGCGCTCCAGGCAACGCAGGATCAGCTGCTCCACCGCGACCGGGATGTCGGCATTGATCGCGCGCGGCGGGATGAAATCGGACCGGTCGAGCTGGCGCCGCAACACGTCGTCCGGGGAATCGCCGGGGAACGGTTTCTTGAAGGTGAGCAGCTCGTAGGCGCTCACGCCCCAGGCCCAGAGGTCGGCCCGGTGGTCCACCGGCTCGCGTAGCAGCTGTTCCGGCGCCATGTAGGCCGGCGTGCCCGGGTTCTTCTCCAGCTTGCGCGGCGGATCCGGGATCGGCTGGGCGAGATCGAAATCGATCAAGCGGAGGCTGCCGTTGCGGGAGAGCAGGACGTTCTCGGGTTTGACGTCCAGGTGCATGAACCCGCCGTGGTGGACAACCTCCAGCGCGCTGGCGAAATCGATGAGCACCTCGGCGATGTTCTCGGTGAGCACCGGGTCGTTGGCGCCCATCAGCAGCTTGAGGTTCGCGCCCTCGACGTACTCCATCACCAGCGCGAGCTCGCCGCCGATCTTGCCGTGCTCGACGTAGCCGATGATGTACTTGCCGTCCTGGCAGGCCTTGAGCGTCTCCGCGCCGGTGTTGAAGCGCTTGCGCTCGGTGAAGGCGAACGTGGAGTTGTTCAGCATCGTCCGCACCGCGAACGAGCGGCCCTCGTCGTCCGTCGCCAGCCAGATCTCCGACATGCCGCCCGAGTTGATCAACTCGTGCAGCGTGTAGCGGCCTAATCGGGTTCCAGGTGCGGGCATGTCGGTCTGAAGCGCGCGGGTAGCTAGCAGATGCAGTTCCAAGGTGGAAGGTTAAGTTGGGAAACTGCTCGCTCGCCGATGGCAGCAGAGCCCCTGCAACGGATGTCGTCCTCCGGGACCAGCCGCCACACCGACCGCCGCTCCCCTTCGTGCATTCGCCGCGGGCTTTCCGGCGGTCCGGTTGCGCGGTCTTGAACCGGCGCCCGAGATCCCGGATGCTCGCCCGATGTTCTCCCTCAAGGGCAAGACGGCGCTGGTGACCGGCTCCGGGTCCGGCATCGGCGCGGCCATCGCCGAGGTCTTCGCCAAGGCCGGCGCGCACGTCCTCGTCGCCGATCTCGACGCCGCCGGCGCGACCCGGACGCTCGCGATCATCCGCGGCAACGGCGGCGATGCCGAGACCGTGTCCCTCGACATCACCGACGAAGCCGCCTGCGCCGCGCTCGCCGACAAGACCCACGCGGCCCGTGGAGCGCTCGACGTGCTGGTCAACAACGCCGGCATCGGGCACGTGGGCACCTTGCTCACGACCACCGGCGCGGACTTCGACCGCCTCTACGCCGTCAACGTCCGGGGCGCCTTCAACGTCACCAAGGCCTTCCTGCCCGCCATGATCTCGGCCGGACGCGGCTCGGTCATCAACCTCTCGTCCACCGCCGGTCTCGAAGGCCTCAAGGACCGTCTCGCCTACGCGGTGACCAAGCACGCCATCACCGGCTTCACCCGCTGCCTCGCGCTCGACCACGCGACCACCGGCGTCCGCGTGAACTGCCTCTGCCCGGGCCGAGTCGAGACGCCGTTCGTGAAGGCCCGGCTCGCCGAATATCCGGACCCCGAAGCCGCCTACCGCGAGATGAGCTCCACCCAGGCCAACGGCCGGATGGCCAAGCCGCACGAGATCGCGGCGGCGGCGCTCTACCTGGCGAGCGATGAGAGCTCGTTCGTCACCGGGTCCGCGCTGTCGATCGACGGCGGGTGGACCGCCGGGATGTTCTGAACCGGCCCGGAGCTCCTCCGCGGACCGGTCCGCCGACGTCGGCGCAGGAGATTTTTGTGGAAACGGACCGGGGCGGCCTGTTATCAAATACACAACAGTGGCGACGCGCGCAGCCAAATTGGTGCTGGTCGGTCTTCTGATGGTTTCCATCGGCTTGCACTGGACCTTGCTCCAATCCGTCGCTTGGGCCGGCATGTTCGTGCGCTATTCGCAGGAGGGCTGCTCCCTCCGCATCGCGATCGCCAAGACCTTGGACGGCCAGCATCCCTGCCAGCTGTGCAAGATCACCGAATCCGGCCGCCGGTCCGCCACCTCGCCTGAGGCGCCGACCCCGGTCCAGAAACTCGACCTCTTCGCGCAGGACCGGCCTGTCGCTTGGTCGCCGGAACGCTGCGTGTCGTCCATCTGGCCGGTGACGTCCTCGACGTCTCCCGGGCTCGCGGTGCGGCCGCCGGTACCGCCTCCTCGCGCGGCCTGATCGGGCGACACCGGATCTCTCCGGGCGCCCTTCCGTGCCGTCCGGTCTTCCCGGACCCGCTCCGGCTCCTCGGCTGCCTCGCGCACCCGGAGCCGGATCCTCGTGCGATCCCGTCAGAATCCTCCGTCCCCGTCCGTCCCGTTCTCCCGTGCCAACGGTCCTCCATGCGTTCGTCGCGCCCGTGTCCTCGCCGACACGGTCCGGATCTTTCCGGACCGTGTTCCCCGATGGCGCATCGGCGCGCGCCTATGTGGACGGCGTGGCCGGAGCCGGCAGGAGCGGGACGGTTCCGGCTCCTTTCTTGATCCTGCATCCGCCCGGGACCTCCGAGCGCTCCTGCCCGGCAGAGAGCGCCGTCCCGCGCACCGAAGGCCCCGACCCATCCGTCCTTTCCGAAGGCGGCGACGGGGCCGATCCCTTTCCAGCGCCCCATCATGGGCGGTCCTGTCGACGCGGCAAGCGCGCGGCAGCACGGACTCCGCGGGCGATCCCGCGGCCTGCGACCTCATCGGCGACGATGGGGCGCGTCAGGTCTCCCGGGTCCCGGGAATTGGATGGATGCGGGTCGGCAGACCCCTTGGCCCGGGCGATCCGCGCGGATGCGCGGACGCGAAGGCCACGAACCCACACAGACCCGATACACTTCCACATCGGACCCACATGCACATGAACAGACCCCACAGCAGACTCCTGGCGGCAGGCCTCGTCCTGGCCGCTTCCACGTCCATCGCGCACGCCCACGTCAGCTACTCCGGCCGCGACTTCGGCTCGTTCACCGGCCTAAGCTACGCGACGGCCACGATCGCCAACCAAGCGGTGACCAGCAACTACGGCTGGGCCGACGCCGCGGACGGCGTGCTCGGCGATTCGCACAAGGGCCGGGCCTTCCGGTTCCATCTCGACAACGCCGCGTCGGTGACGCTGGCGTTCTCGGCCAACGCTTCGGCCACGGCGACGTCGGTGGGCGGACTCTTGCCCGGGTTCTCGGTCTACCAAGGCCTCGCCGCCATCGCGCCGTTCGCGGCGAGCCAGACGGCGTTGCCCTCCAGCGCGGACCACGACTTCGGCGACGCCTCGGTCGCTTGGCGGACCGCTTG
>CANGMH010000444.1 GCA_947454005.1 Verrucomicrobiota bacterium | reverse complement strand
GCCAAGACGGGCTTCTCCGGGTCCTGGATGTCGACGATGGCGAGGCCCTTCGGGCCGTCGGGCACGTAGACGTAGGTGCGGGCGGCATAGAGGCGTCCGGCGTGCGCCAACGGTAGCGTGGCGACGAGGCGCGGCTGCGTCGGTTCGGAGATGTCGACGACCTTGAGGCCGTCGTCGTCGCTGACGAAGGCGTAGCGGAACTGCACGGCGATGGCGCGCGGGTTGCGAAGCCCGGCGGAGAGCTCGCCGACGATCTCCGGGGACGGTTTGCCGTCCTTGAGGATGCGGATCGTGAAGAGGCCGTTCTTGCCGACCACGAGGAGGTGGTTGCCGGCCATGTAGCTGTGCATCGCGCCGGTGAGCTTGCCGCCGGGGTTGAAGCGGATGACCGGGTTCTTGCCGTCGAAGAAGTTGTTCTCCGGGTTGCCGTCCACCAGCGTGCCGACGACCGGCATGACCAGTCCTTCCTCGAGGTCGGTGACGTAGACGAAGGCGTAGTTGAGCCCGATCTTCTGTTCCTCGTTGTCGGAGTAGATCTCGCCGGATTTGGGATGCGTCTCGGTCTTCGGGTAGGGCTGGCGCAGCGGATCGACGCCGAGCGTGGTCGGGAGCGTGACGCTGGTGGCGAACTTGGTGCGGACCCACAGGCGCTGGCCGAGGGGGCTGACCGGCGCGGAGGTGATGCGTTCGCTGAAGCCCTTGTTGTCGATGTTCGCGATGTCGAACACCTGGAACCCGTCGGGGCCGTTGGCGGTGTAGAGGTATTCGCCGCGCTGGACGAGGTCCTGGATGTCGGCGGCCTCGTGGTGGTGCGCCTCCTTGAGGATGCCGCCCGCCTTCTCCGCATGGGCACGGTGGTTGTCCGGATAGGCGAGCTGGTGGAGATGGCTGCCGTAGGCGGCCTGGGGCTCCTCGCGCTCGGTCCAGACCACGGCGTGGAGGCCGCCCTTGCCGGCGCCGACGAAGGCGTGGCGGCCGAAGAAGTTGACCGTTCCGGTGCCGAAGCCGAGGAGCTGCGCCATCCAGGCGTTGTTGTCGTTCGCCTGCGAGATATGGCACTCGGTGCAGTTCTTGGTCGTGCCGACGGAGCCGGTGGTGTGCGGGAAATGCGGGTTGTAGGCCTGGCCGCTGAAGCCCTCGGCGCTGACGGTCTGCTGTTGCGAGTAGACCCATTCGCGGTTCGCGTTCTGCGAGCCGACGATCACCGCGCTGGACGAGCGGAGCACGCCGAGGCGGTGTCCTTTGTAGGTGGCGTCGATCCCGAGCTGGAAGACGTCGTCGCGCACGACCTGGGGGTTGTAGGTCGTGTAGTTGCGGGTCGTGGAGCCCTCGAACTTGTTGTTCGCGACCCGCTGGTTGGCCCGCATCGGCAGATGGCATCCGAAGCAGCTCGTCGCCCAGGAGGTATGGCAAACTTGGCAGCTCACGTTCGAGTTCTCGTGGGCGAGGATCCGCGCGGCGTCCGTGCCGCGGTCCTCCTTCAACGGATGGCGGTCGGCGAGGTCGAGGGCCTTGGTGTCGCCCGGCACATCGCCCCAGTCCCTGCCGTTCCGGCGGAGCGTCTTGGCGTAGGCGCTCTTGGCGTTGTAGCGAGGCGACTTCGGATCGATCGTGTCGATCACCTGCGGGACCTCCCACTCGCGGTCCGGCGCGAGCGAGCTGCGCTGGATCAGCTTCTTGCCTTCCCAGCGGAAACGGGCGCCGTAGGCCGTGTTGCTCGTCTTGAGCAGGTCGATGGCCGTCTGCTTCTTGGTCACGGGGTCGAAGTCGCCGCCGGAGCCGCTGGTCATGAGCGTCGGGCGGGAGTTGACCGTGCCGTGGCAATCCACGCACTCGACCGAGGTCACCTGCCGGGGCTCCCCGTAGAGCAGACCGTTGCCGTGCATCTCGTTCAGGAAATGGCAGTCCACGCAGTGCATGCCACGGGCGAGATGGACGTCCTTCAGGTGGACGGCCTTGTCCCACTTGTGGGCGTCGTCGTGCGGGATGGCGTTGTCCTCGAGGTCAAGCAGCTCGCCCTTCTTGTCGCGCTTGAAGATGGCCCGGAAGATCCAGCCGTGGCCGTGGTAATCCGCGAACTGGGTGTGCTTCAGCTGCGGGTTCAGTTCGGCGACCTTGTCCAAGAAATCCTTGTCGCCCCAGAGGCCGCGGACCGCCGCTGCCTCGGGGTTCTCCTGGTTTCCGGCGAAGGTCTCGGCCTCGGTCGGGTTCTTCTGCTTCTTGGGGTACATCACCTCGCCATCGGTCTCCTGGTCCCACCACGTGTAGCCGAGGAACGGGTTCACGAAGAGGTTCCCTTGGTGCATGTGGCAGTTCATGCACTGCGACGTGGGGATGGCGCGGGTGAAGACGTGCTTGATCGGATGGCCCCGCTCGTTCTTCGGGATGGTCGGGTCGGCGCTGAAGCTCAGGCCTTGATGGCCGTATTTCGCGTAGTAGTCGGAGTGGGTCGGCGAGCGGTCGTTGGCGTACACGACATGGCAGGCCGAGCAGCCGCTGGAGCGGTAGTCGCCGGGATGGTTGTTGCTGCCCATGAAATCGAGCAGCGGGTCGTGGAGGCGCGTCTTCTGCAGGTTGAGGAAGACGGGGTCGGTGCGGAGCAAGGTGCCGAGGCCGCGTTCGCTGAGCCGGCGTCCAGGTTTGCCGGGGGGCTCGGCGATGTTGGGCTGGCCGAGGGAGAGCTGCTTCTCGCCGCCTTTCTCGAAGATGCGGAGGATGTTGCTCGGCTGGCCGAGGGCGAAGCGCGGCAGCGGTTCGATGTAGGGCAGGATGCCCCACAGCTTGGTCATGTCGGGCGTCACCGGGACCGGGCTCTCCAGCCGTAGCGGCACTCCATCGAGCCCGTAGGCCTGGCCGTAGCGGTAGTTCTTCTGCGAGAAGGCGCCGTTGTTGTAGAGCGCGGCGCCCCAGAGCATCGCGCCGTGGCGCATGATGCTGTGGCGGACGTGCGCGACGCTGTCGCCGTGGCAGAGGCCGCACGCCTTGTCGGCGACGCGGAGGTCGCCGGGGTTCACGAACTGGATGAACTCGGCCGACTCATGGTTGAGCAGCACGGAGGATTCGTTGGGGTTCGCCGATGATTCCCAGAACACAGGATTGCGCGGCTGGACATGCGCCTTGCGCTGGGTGAGGCCGGACGCCGGGTTGCCGCCGTGGCAATCGGTGCAGCCGAGCACGACGGCCGGCGACGTGTGCATGGAATGCGCATCGGTGGTGATGTGGCATTCGAGGCAGCCCCGGGATTTGGCGAGCGCCTCGTCCTTCGATTGATCGATCCAGTTGTGGGGCTTGGTGGCGGCAGGCTTCGGGAGATCGGTGGGAACGGAGATCCGCGGCCCGT
>CANGMH010000443.1 GCA_947454005.1 Verrucomicrobiota bacterium | reverse complement strand
GCTGCGGTGAAGAACCGTTCCTCTTCGGCCCTTGGGCCTGCCGCTTCCCTGAACCACGCCGTGCCTAGCAGGCCGTTGCAAAACCCCTGTTTTTCATGAGCGTCCCGTTCCGTTCTGTCATCCCGGCCGTCTTGGAGCGTGTGGGAGGGGAGTTTCCAAGCGTTGCGGTCGGTCCTGCGGGGTCCCGAACGGCTTTTACGCCGTTCACGGACACACCGCAGGCTGCGGCGTCCCGCTCACGCGGTCGCCAGTCCGCTCCCTGGCGGACTACCGAGCAGCTTGCCCATGCGGACCAGATTGTAGGAGGTGAGGATCAGGAGGGTGCTCAACCCGATGCGGTCCGTCCCGTGCTTGCGCGTCCGGCGCAGCCCGCCGATCTCCTTGCACCAGCCGAAGACCTCCTCGATCCGTTTGCGCACCTTCTGGCTGGTCTGGTAGCCGAGGCTCCGCGTCGTCCGGCCATCCAGTCCGTGGACGTGCCGTCCTTTCACCGTGGCCACGTGCGGCTTGATCCCGTTCTCCCGGCAGAACCCGACCACTTCGACGCTGTGGTAGCCCTTGTCCGCTGCCAGGGTCTCCGGGGCCTTCTCGGCGCGATCCATCTGCCGGGCCAGGAGTTCGGTCGCAGCCTTCGATTCCGTCGTCCCGTGCGCCGTGCTCACCAACGCTTGGACGCAGAGCCCGTTGCGGTTCTCCATCAGCGCGTGCAGCCCGAAGCTCAGCCGCGCTTCCCGGCCTCTGCCCTTGCGGGCGAGCTGCGCTTCCGGATCCGTGGCGCTCTGGTGGGTCGCGTTGCTGCGCTTGTCCCCGTGGAAGTCGACGGAGCGGTTCCCCGGGTCCCCGTCGCCGGGGTTCCCGGGGCCTTCCTTCGGTTGGAAGCTCTTCAGGCTGGCCCAGGCATCGATCAACGTCCCGTCGACTGAGAAGTGCGCGTCGCTGGTCCAGCCGTTCTCACGGGCCATCGCCACCACACGGGCGAAGAAGAGTTCCGCGGCCTGGTGGGCCAGCAGACGGTCCTGGTTCTTGGAGAAGGTGCTGTGGTCCCAGACCTCGTCCATGAGGTTGAAGTCCAGGAACCAGCGGAAGAGAAGGTTGTACTCCAGCGCTTCGATCAAAAGGGTCTCGCTACGGATGGTGTAGAGGGCTTGGAGCACCTTGGCCTTGAGCAACCGTTCCGGCGGGACCGACGGGCGACCTTCGCTGGCATACATCTCGTCGAAGAGCGGCGACAGATCCTTCAGGGCGGCGTCCATCAGCACCTTGATCCCTCGCAGCGGATGGTCCTTCGGTACCCGGCTTTCGGCCGAGATCAGGCAGAACATGTCGGCTTGGGGATCAACGGCTCCACGCATCCCGATCAGACGATCCACCTCAAACCCTCTTCATGGTCATTGAAGGGTTTTTCAATGAACTGCTAGGGCGGCTACGGCCACCGCCCCAGTGCCAGTCCCAACGACCGACACCGAAGGCGGCTCGATGTAACCTTCGCCGGGGTCCGTGACGGTGACGGCGACCAAGAATCCGTTGACCACGACAGCGTCAGCCGTGGCGGTCCGTTGGCCGTGCGCCGCCCAGGGTGCGGTTGCGAGACTGGCCAGCAGGAGAAAGAAGGACCAACCGACCCGAGAATCGGCGGGTTTGAGTCTGGGCGTTTTCATTGGGAGTTCGTAATCGGAGCCTGCGGGCGTGTCCACAACATCCAAGCAGCCGGCTCCCGGAACGTCTCCGGCGCAAAATGGGCAGTGTAGAGAACCCAAATCAGCCGCCGGGCCGCCCCCGACGGACTGCGGGTTCCGTCAAACCAACTTCGCAGGGTGATCCGCGGCACGCCGAGCGTGGCCGCCAATTTCGCCACGGAGAACGCCAGCGCCTTCCGCAGTTCCGCCAGCATCCAGCGCAATTCGGCGTCATTCGGTGCGAGAACCTGCGTCGCCATCGCGACAGACTCGCCAGAAGGCGTCCACACAAGGTCCTCCTTGTCATCAATCCTAATGTCCATTCGATAGTGGCAGCGTTCCACAGTGGTTGCACCGTATCACAACGACCACGAGGAGAGAAGAGGAGCCCATTTCACGCCCCCTGTGCGCCAGCGGCGGCCCCTCTCCCTTGCATTTTCTCGGGCAAGATTGCGAAAGGCCACCCCTTCTGAATCCGTCAGCGATGCCCCGGCACCCCCGGAAACACCCCTCCCCGGTGGCCTTCCATGCCCGGCCGGGTAGCGAGGTGCGGTCCCGCCGGGAGGTGGGGCATCGGGTTTCCTCGACCGCCCCTTCTCGGCTAACCCGCGCTTCAGTCCGCGACAGCCCAAAGCTCTCGGCGACACGAGGCGAGCCAGTCTCGGCTCGGTCGGAACCCGGCTGACAAGTCAGCCGCGCAGACTGGCCCGCCGGATCTTCCGACAGTTTCCGACAGTCCAAGTGCGTTTTGGTGCGTGTTTACGACTGTTCGCACAAAACCGGAAAAGTGCGATTATCTCCACTGTTCATGCGGCTTTCATGCACGTTTAGTGCGTCGTCGCGAAGTGCTGCTTATGGATTTGTAAACCGTCGGTCGTCGGTTCAAATCCGACAACTGGCTCCAGTTTTAACTGCCTTCGCAGTAGGGGTTTAGGAGGTCCGGAGAGGCCACTGTCAGTGGAAGTGTCAGTGAATCGGCGGCGGGGAACACCACCCCGCCAAAGTTCCTGAAAACTCCCCTGAAACTCGCCCGCTACCCGCTCACGCGGGGGCGATGGACTGGTCCACGATTCAGGACCAGAACATGAAACTTCAGTTCACCCTGTTTCGGCGCGGCAACACCTTCTACTGCGAGGACACCGCCACGGGAAAGCAGACCAGCCTGCGGACCAAGGACGAGCGGGAAGCCCTCACCCTGCTCAACGCCCGCAACGAGGCGACGCGCCAGCCGGTCCTCAACCTCCAGATTGCCCGCACATATCTGGCCGCCAGCGATTCCGCCATCTCCACCCGCACCTGGCAGCAAGCCATCGATGCGCTCGTCGCCACCAAGCGCAGCTCCACCCAGCAACGCTGGATTTGGGCAGGCAGGGACAAGGCGTTTGTGACCTTGCGCCCGCGCACCATCATCGAGACGCAAGCGGAACACTTCCTCGCCGTGCTGAAAATCGGTTCGGTGAGCACCAACGTCCACCTGCGGAAGCTCCACAACTTCTGCCTCGATATGGGCTGGTTGCCGTGGCCAATCCTGCCGAAGCGCCAATGGCCGACCATCGAGTTCAAGCAGAAGCGCGCCATCACGCCGCAGGAGCACCAAACCATCCTCGCGCGCGAGCCGAACGAGGAGACACGGCATTTTTACGAACTGCTCTGGCACCTCGGCGG
>CANGMH010000442.1 GCA_947454005.1 Verrucomicrobiota bacterium | reverse complement strand
GGCGGTAGGAGAAGACGACGTGCTTGTCCGGGGTCACCTCCTCGACGCGGTCGGAGAAGGCGACCAGCACGTTGCCGCCGGGCAGGACGAACCCGTCCCGCGTCCCGCCCTGGTATTCCCAGGTCGCCTTGCCGTCCTCGCCGATGATCGCGGTCTTGCCGCCGAGCACGAGATAGGAATGGCGGATCGGGGACGGTGCCGCGGCCTCGGCGCACCACGCGGTCGTGGGGGCGGCGATAAGGAATATGGCGGCGGCGAGGCGGAGGAGGGGGGCGGTGGAGCGCATCGGGATATCACGAGCGTCGGAAGAATCGCTGCCGGAGGGAAGCGGATTCCGGTGGGCGGAGCGGTGGCATCCGTCGCCGGAGGGTCGTCTCCGGGCTCAGGCCAGGACTTGGCGTACGACCTCGCCGTGGACGTCCGTCAGACGCCGGTCGGAGCCGTTGTGGCGGAAGGTGAGCCGGGTGTGGTCGAGGCCGAGCAGATGCAGCACGGTCGCGTGGAAATCGTAGTTGGTCACCGCGTCGCGGGCGGTCTTCCAGGCCCATTCATCGCTCTCGCCGTGGGCCACACCGGGCTTCACGCCGCCGCCCGCCATCCAGCCGACGAACGTGCCGCCGTTGTGGTCGCGGCCCTCGCTGCCTTGGGAGAAGGGCATCCGGCCGAACTCGGTCGTCCACAGCACCAGCGTGTCGTCGAGCATCCCGCGGGCCTTCAGGTCGCGCAGCAGGGCCGCTATGGGACGGTCCGTCGCCGCGCACATCGGCGGGAGCTCCTTGGCGATGTCGGCGTGGTTGTCCCAGTTCCCGGTCGGTCCGCCGGCGCCGCTCCAGACCTGGACGAAGCGCACGCCGCGTTCGACCAGACGCCGCGCGAGCAGACAGCGCCGGCCGAAGTCCTCGGTGACCTTCTCGTCGAGGCCGTAGAGCTTGCGCGTCGCCTCGCTTTCACCGTCGAGCGCGAACGCCCCGGGCGCGCTCAGCTGCATCTTCGCAGCCAGTTCGTAGGCCTGGATGCGGCCTTCGAGCCGCGTGTCGGCATCGTTCGCCGCGAGATGCCGGCGGTTCAACCGCCCGAGCAGATCGAGGCCGGCGCGGTCGGCGTCCGGTGTGATGTACGTCGCGGAGACCGGCGGACGGAGGTCGGCGATCGGTGTCGACGACGCGGTCTGGACCACCGTTCCTTGGTGGGAGACCGGCAGGAAGCCCGCGCTGAAGTTGCCCTTCTGGTTGTAGGGAAGGCCCTTCACATCCGGCAGCACGACGAAGGTGGGCAGGTTGTCGCACTCGCTGCCGAGCGCGTAGCCCACCCATGCGCCGAGGCAGGGGAATCCCGGCAACAGGAACCCCGTGTTCATCAGATAGCTGCCCGGGCCGTGGACGTTGGTCCGCGACTGCATCGCCATCAGGAACGCGATGTCGTCCACGTGCCCGGCGAGATGCGGCATCAGGCTGCTGACCCAGCGTCCCGACCGCCCGTGCCGGCGGAACTCGAACGGCGGCTTGAGCACCTTGCCCGGTTCGCTGGTCGGCGCCTCGACGTGCTCGCCGCGTCCGGGATCGAACTTCTCGCCGGCGTGTCTGAAGAGCGCGGGCTTGTGGTCGAACAGGTCCATCTGGCTCGCGCCGCCGTTCATGAAGAGCTGGATGACGCGCTTGGCCCGCGCCGGATGATGGAGCCCGCCGCTCAGGATCCCCGGCCGGGCGTGCACGGCGGTGTCGTCGGCGATCAGGCGGTCCATGCCGAGCATCTGCGCCAAGGCCGCGCCGCCGAGGCCGCCGCCGAGACGCCAGAGGAACTCGCGGCGTGACGTGGCCGGAGAAAACGACGAAGGAGTTTTCATCGGCGCGGGTTCATTCGACGAACATCGCTTCGTTGCTGTTGAACAGCAGGCGGCAAAGATTGGCCATGCCGTGCGCGCCGGAGTACCCGGCCAATTCGCTTGCCTCGTCGGCGCTGGGCGCGCGGCCCCATACGATCTCGCAGGCGAGGGCGATGCGTCCGGCATCGTCGCCCGGCGACGCGGCGAGCCGGGCGGTGAAGTGCCCGGCGTGGCGGGCGATGAAGACGTTGTTCCACAGGGCGAGCGCCTGCTGGACGGTGACCGTGTTGTCGCGCACGGCGGTGAGCTTGTCACCGGCCGGGCAGTCGAGCGCGTCCATGAACGGATCGGGCAAGGTCCGGAACAGGAACCGGTAGATGCTCCGGCGGCGTCCGGCATCGCTGTCGGGATCGAACTTCGTGTAGTCGACCCTAGGCGTCACGTGGATGCCGGGTTGCAGGTCGAACTGCCGGTCGCCGGGGCCGCCCATTCGCAGATCGAGCCGGCCGCTGGCCTGGAGCACGGCGTCGCGCACGCATTCGGCGTCGAGGCGGAGGCGCGGCATCCGGGACAGCAGGCGGTTGTCGGGGTCTCTCGCCGCGGCAGCCGCGCCGTCGACGCCCGCCGGAAGCCGGCTGGACCGCCGGTAGGCCGCGCTGGTGACGAGCAGGCGGTGGAGCGCCTTGAAGGAACCTTTCGCGTCGTCGCGGAACCAGACCGCCAGCCAGTCCAGCAGCTCCGGATGCGACGGCGTGCCGCCCATCCGGCCGAAGTCGTTGGGCGTGTCCACGATCCCGCGGCCGAAGTGGTGATGCCAGACGCGGTTCACGATCGAGCGCCAGGTCAGGGCGTTCTCCCGGTCGGTGAGCCATCGCGCCAGCGCGGCGCGGCGAGCGCCCTCGTCGTCGGGATCCGGCAGGTCGAAGCGCCCCGACAACCCGGCCACGCAGGTCAAGGCGCCGGGCGCGACCGCTTCCATCGGCTTGGTGATCTCGCCGCGGCGGAGAAGGTTCACCGTGCGCGGGACGAGCGATGGTCGGAGGCTCGCGTCGGGCTCGAAATCGCCCGCCGCCGCGTAGACGAGCGACGGTCGGGGCAGCGCCGCGAGGTCGAGGCGGATCCGTTCGGCGAGCACATCCTTCGCGAGGAGCAGGCGCTGCTCCCCGGTCCGCTCCGTCGCGGGCATGGCGGCGATGCGTTCGATCTCGGCCGGAAGAATCCTGAGCGACGCGCGCGAACCGGTGACCGACAGACGCGGACGTCCGATCAGGTGGCCCTCGCCGTGGAGCTGTCTGACCACCACGACGAGCGTCGTGCCCGGCGCGACGGACAACGGTTCTTTCAGCGCGAAGACGGCACGGTGCGCCTCGCCTTCGGACGGATGGATCCCCCACGCCGTCTTCTCATCGCCGTCGATGGCGCGAGCGATGCCCCAGTCCTGCTGGTCGAAATCCGCGCTCGCTCCGGTCAAGGCCACTTCGGTCGCCGCGGACGCGCCGGGCGCGAAGGCGAGCAGCTGGAACTCGC
>CANGMH010000441.1 GCA_947454005.1 Verrucomicrobiota bacterium | reverse complement strand
GGCCTCGGCGGCGGTCAGGGGCGGGACCTTGCCGGCGTTGTTCTGCCCGTCGGTCATCAGCACGACGATACGGGACTTCGACTTGAGGTCGCGGAGCCGGTTCACCGCGGCGCTGAGCGCGGAACCGATGGCGGTCTGGTTGCCGTCGATCGCGCCGAGTTCGAGCCGTTTGAGCACCCGTCCGAGGAAGTCGTGGTCGAGCGTCGGCGGCGCGGCGATGAACGCCTCGGTGCCGAAGGCGACCAGGCCGATGCGGTCCGCCGGACGGTTCTCGATGAAGGAGGCAAGAACGTCCTTGAGCATGGTCAGGCGGTTCACCCGTTCGCCGCCCAGCTCGAAATCCTCCGCCGCCATGCTGCCGGAGAGGTCCACCGCGACGGCGATGTCGATGCCGCTCGCGCGGAGCGGGGCCTGTCCGCCGCCGACCTGCGGCCGCGCCAATCCGACGAACAGCAGCGCCAGCGCGAACCACCGGAGGTTGACGAGGAACGCGCCCGCCCGGCTGCGGCTCAGCTCCGTGATGCCTTTGACCAACGTGAGGCTGGAGTAGATGAACGCACTCTCACGGCCGGTCTTGCCGCGGAGCCACGCGAGCAGAGGGATGGTGAGGAGGCCGAGCAGCCACCAAGGGGATGCGAACGTCATCGGGATGAGGAACGTCGGATGCGGATCACGGTCCGGCGCATCGCGCGCGGCGCGCTTTTCGGTGTCGTCTCCGGATCGGTGGGCAGCGGGTTCATGGTTCTTTGCCCACGGCAGGCGGCGAAGGTGGCAAAGTCGGCGGGGCCGTCAGGACCGGCGCGGCGGCCGGCGCGGTCTGGAGCACGAGGTCGAGCGCGGCGGCGTGCAGGGCCTCGAGGTCGGCCCGGGCCGGTTCGAACCGGGCGAACTTCACCAGGTCGCATCCGGTGAGGAAGCCGGCCAAGGACTCCTTGTGGCGTTCGTCGAGCACCGCGTTCTTGGGAAGGTCGGCGAGGAACTCCTCCGTCGTCTGGTCCGGCGCCCTCAGCCCGAACCGTTCTTCCAGATAGGAGCGGGTGATCTCGGACACGGCGGTGCAGAAGCGCTCCGGATGGTCGAGCAGCGCGAGCGCGGCGTTGAGACGCGTCCGGGCCCGCTCATCCGGCGGGACCATGGGTGCGCGGGCCTTCGTCGGCTTGCGTCGGCGCCACAGCCACCAACCGAGCCACAGCAGCGCTCCCAGCAAGGCCGCGCCGGCGATGCGCGCGAGCCAGGTCCCGAGCGTCACGATCTCCAGCGGCGGCTTGATGTCGTGGAACTGCGGGGACGAGGCGACGCGGTTCGTGGCCTTGGTCGCGGCGTTCGTCGCGGCGTTCGTCGCGGCGTTCGTCGCGGCGGCGGCGACAAGGCAAAAGGCAAAAGGCAAAAGGCAAAAGAGAGACGTGCGGCAGCGTGGTCCGTGCCTCTGTCCCTTTTCCCGTCTCCTGTTTCCTCCGGCTCTCATCCGCGTCTCCTCCGTTTCTCGCGGGTGTCGAAGAACTGGGCCAGGGCCCGGTCGTACGGCTCGTCGGTGCGGACGCGTATGGCGTCCACCTTCGCGCCGCGGAACAGGCGGTCCAGCTCGCGCTGGGTCTTCTCCTGGCGGTTGGCGAACGCCGTCCTCCGGCGTCCGTCCGAGGTGTTGATCTCCACGAGCTCGCCGGTCTCGGCGTCCTGCAGCACCAACCGCCCGATGTCCGGCAGCACGAGCTCGAACGGATCGATCACCTGGACCGCGACGACGTCGTGCTTGCGGCTCGATTGCCGGAGCACGGTCGACGACGTGCGGCCGAGCGTCTCGCTGTGGACGGCGCGGCGTTTGAGGTGCGCCATGACCTCGGCGCGGCTGGGGTTCGTCTCGCCGAGGAAATCGGAGACGACGACCACGACCGAGCGGTGCGGCAGGATGCGGTTCACGAACTCCAGCGCGCCGTTGAGCGAGGTGCCGCGGAACTTCGGCTGGTGGTAGAGGATGTCGCGGATCACGCGGAGGACGTGCCGGCGGCCCTTCCGCGGCGGGATGTACTTCTCGACCGTCTCGGTGAAGAGCACGAGCCCGACCTTGTCCTGGTTGCGGATGGCGGAGAAGGCGAGCACCGATGCCAGTTCTGCGGCGAGCTCGCGTTTCGATTGGTCGCCGGACCCGAACAGCCCGGACCCGCTGAGGTCGACGACCAGCATCACGGTCAGCTCGCGCTCCTCGCGGAACTTCTTCACGAACGGATGGTTCATCCGCGCGGTGACGTTCCAGTCGATGGCGCGGACCTCGTCGCCCGGCTGGTACTCGCGCACCTCGTCGAAGTCCATCCCCTGGCCCTTGAAGGCCGAGTGGTACTGGCCCGCGAGGGATTCGCTCACGAGCCGTTTGGTGCGGATCTCGATCTGGCGGATCTTCTTGAGGAGTTCCTTGGGGATCATCGGACGACGCGGGATTTCTCCTCGGGCGAGAGTTCGGGCCAGACGGCGAGGCGGGCCGAGGCGGCGAGCACCCGGGCGTTGGAGGCGACGTCGAACGACAGGAATCGCGGACAATCGCCCACCAATGCCGCGGCGACGTGCATCGTGTCCATGCTCCCGACGGTCAGACGCGGGGCGAACCGGTCCAAAAGCGCCCGAGCCTTGGCCGCCACCCGTTCCCAGACCACCGGCTGGCGCAACCACATCTCATCGTCGAAGCGGGCCTGGAGCCTTTCCCACGCCTCGCTGTCGCTCTTCCCGGTGAGCCGGGCGAACACGCCGCGGCATTCCAGCTCGGTGAGCTCGCCGACGACGACGGGAACCGCATGGCGGCGCATGAATTTCTCCGCGAGCCCGCTGTTGGCGGAGCGGAAATGCAGGCCCACGACGAAGTTCGTGTCGGCGTAGTCCATCAGCGGTCCCGGCGGAGAAGTCCGGCGAGGAGCTGCTCGTCCACCGGCGGCTGGCTGTGGACCCAGCGGAAGTGCTCGTCCCAATCCGCCGGCGCCGGCTTGGGCTTCGCGGCGGGCTTCCCGGCCTTGATGGTGAGCGGGGTGCGGCCCCGGCTCTGGATGACCACCTCCTCGCCGGCCTCGGCGAGGTTGAGCCATTCGGCGGGGTTGCGCTGGAAGGTGCGGCGTTCCACGGTCGTCATGTCGGACACGGTTGTCGGACAAAGGGGCAGGGTCAACGTCCGATCCTCACGGCACCGGCAGCTCGTCGAAGATCCGCTGCACGATGGATTCGGCGGTCTTCTCGTCGGCGTCGGCCTCGTAGGTGAGGGTCACGCGGTGGCGGAGCACGTCGAGGCCGATGCTCTTGACGTCCTGCGGCGTCACGTACCCGCGGCCGCGCAGGAACGCGTGGGCCTTGGCGGCGAGCGTGAGCGCGATGGTGGCGCGGGGACTGGCGCCGAGCTGGATGTACTCCTTGACCTTGATCTTGT
>CANGMH010000440.1 GCA_947454005.1 Verrucomicrobiota bacterium | reverse complement strand
GGTCGCCCGACTGGACGACGTGGCTTTCCTCCAGCCAATCATCCGGACTGGCCTCAAGCGAAAGGGTGGCCCGGTCCCTGAAGGAACGGTAGTTGGCGACGGAGAACTCGATGAGCATGGACGTGCAAGATGGAAACGCTTGCCAGCCAGAAATAGTTTGAAACGGTGTACTTTGCAAGATTTCTGCAAATGACGCATTCTCGTTCACTTCTCTTCTGGCCAGCGACCATCTTACCGGGAGAATCCCCGAGCGGCACCGGGCTACGGATTGCGGGGCGCCTTCGGCAGGTTGCCCTTGTCGAGTTCCGGTCCGACAGGATTTCGGGGCGCGTTGGCCACGATCCAGGAATGCGCTTCGTTGGCGACCTTGGCCAACGTCAGTAGGTCATCGCGGCCGTAGGAGTGGGTTGATTTCCATTCCTCGCCATCGCGGTAGCGGCGCTCGAAAGTGACGTTGTGCCGAACTCCCTCCTCGGTCTGGTTGCCCCAGATGGCGGCCTTAATCAGGCCCATCCGGATCTCGTGGACGGGACGCACGGTACGGGTGGCGGTGGCTTGTGGTGTTGGTTTGCTCATGACGGTTTCTCCTGGGTTGGTTTGTTAGACCACCCCGAATCCGTCCCAGCCATGGGATTGCTTCAGCGTGGTCCGACCGAGCGAGTGATCAATCGGCTGTCATAGTGCCACGCGGGTCCCGACTCGCTCGCGAGTAGGTTCGACAAGGGCTCGAGTCGACGCGCCAGCCGGGCGGCAGTGGGCGAGCAACACGGCACCTACCACGAGAAGTAGCCCAATTCCCGGAGCGAACAGTAGTCCCGGGGGCGCTCCGTGGTGCGCTGCCCGAGGATGACGTGGTCGAGCACCTCGATCTTGAGCAATTGACCGGCGCGGATGAGCTCGCGGGTGACCCGGATGTCCGCCTCACTGGGCGTCGGGTCGCCGCTGGGATGATTGTGGGCCAGGATGATGGCCGAGGCCCGCTTGGCGATGGCGACGGCGAAGACTTCCCGGGCGTGTACTAGCACTTGGTCGAGAAGCCCCTGGGCGATGCTCTCCACGGCAATCAGGCGGCGCCGGGTGTTCACGCAGACTACCTGCATGTGCTCCACGGTGTAGAGTCGGTTCGGTTCGCGGAGGACATCCGCGACGCGGTGGGGCGTGTCGAGCAAAGGCGCTTCCTTCACCGCCTCGTCGCGCAGGCGATTCCCGAGCAGGAAAGCCGCCCGCAGCGCCTCGGCGCGGGCGGGACCAATGCCCCGCAACTGCCGTAGCTCATCCACCGGCGCCCGTACCAGGGCCGAGAGCCCGCCGTAGCGGTCCAGCAGAAGCTGCGCGGCACGGGGTCCCGCGAGCCTGGACAGCAGTTCAGTGTTTGATGCGTGGTCGAGAAGTAACATGGGGAAGCCTCCAAAAAGTACAATCCACACAAGGTTATGGCTCCCACCCGTTAAGATGTGCGCTTTGCAACTGCAGCCCTCCGCGGAGGCAATAGCTCAGCCATGAGCGGCACCGTGAGAGACCACTTTTTACGCAAGACGAAGCGAGCTTGCCCGACTGCAACACGGTGAAGGACAGTTTGACTCTGTCACCTTCCCGCCAAGGAGTTCTGAAGATCGAACGCATGGCGGGACGAAATTTGACCAATCAATCTGCTGATCAGCGGAACGCCAAACAATGTCGACGGAGCCACGCAATCGCGATCACGCATCTTTAGGCAGCACGCGGTTTGCCGTGCTGCTGCCACTGACATCGCGTGGAGGTATGAAGCGGCTGTGCCTGGGCTTGGAGCGATTCCTCGACTCATTCGTGCGCACGACAGCCGGCACCGTCCCAGAAAACCAACCCCGCTGGGCGTTCTCTTTCTATGTCGGCGTGGACCACGGTGATCCATGGCTGGATCCCGATTCGAGAAACCCGCTACCGCTTCACGATCTATTCGCACAGCACCTCTCGCCACTCGAATGGTCGTTGAGCGTTCACCGATTCGACCTTCCGCCCGGAAGCATTTGCGTCATATGGCGGGGATTGGCGAAGGCCGCGCTGCAAGATGGTTCCGAATTCTTCGTCCTCCTTGGTGACGATATCGTGCTGAGGACACCGAGCTGGCCATCAATCATTCGGAATCGCTTCCAAAGCATCCAAGAATCTACCGGCTTGCCCTTCGGCTTCGGATGCATCGCGTTTCGCGACGAGACCTTCCCGGGGTTCCCCACATTCCCAGTCCTGCATCGACGCCACTTTGAAGTCTTCGACGGGGAAGTATTCCCGAGCGAGTTCATCAACCAGGATGCCGACCCGTTCCTGTTCCAGATCTATCGTCCGTGGAACGCCGCGGTGATCGCTTCCGACGCAATTCTGACGAACCAGATCGGCGGAGCTGGCGATGCACGGTATTCGAAGAAGCATGTCCCGTGGAACGGAGGATTGCTTCGGGCTGCCCGGGATCGGGCCGCTACCTGGCTTGAGCGTACGGGGGCGACCGTCCGTCCGTGCATCACGCTGGACGTCGTCGTGCCGTGCTATCGGGCCAACGCGCGCCTTCTCGAAGGAATCCTGAGCCTGCCCGTGCCACCCCGGGTCTCGACGATGTTCATCATCGTCTTCGATCACCCGGAGTCCGCCGATTCGGTCCGGCTGTTTCGAGAGCTTGAGGAACTACACGCGAACAACCCCATGGTTCGTCTGCGATTGCAGCCATCCAACCTTGGCGCTAGCGCGGCACGGAACCGTGGGTTGGATGAATCGGCGGCCGATTGGGTGTTGTTCCTCGACGACGATGTTGTCCCGGAGCGTGACATCCTCAAACGATATGCTGACGCGATCCAGTCTCGCCCGCACGCGGCAGGCTTTGTCGGCACCTCGCTGCTGCCAACCCCGGCGACCTCAACGCAAGCGGCGGTCCACATCGCGAATATTTCGTACTTCTGGACCATCGCCCGCGGGTTGCCCGAGGAAACCGAACTCCCTTGGGGCGTGACGGCGAACCTCCTTGTCCGCAGGGGACTTGGTGCCCAAACCCGGTTCCAAACCTCGTTTCCGAAGACGGGTGGCGGAGAAGACATCGACTTTTGCCTGCGAGTCCGAGCATTGCACGCGACGGAAGACCGCTCGGGCCAGGGCTGGGTCGCTGCTCCACTGGCCGTAGTTCATCACCCCTGGTGGGATGATGGCCGCTGTCGATACAACCACTTCTTCGGATGGTCGCGCGGCGACGGCCAACTCATCGATCTCTTCCGGGCCACCAACACTTATCTCAACCTGCCGGACCTGGCCGAGACCATCACGCTTGTCGCCGTCGTCTGGCTCGGGCAAGTGCTTCTGTCGGCAACCTTCTCGATGGGAACCCTGCCAATCGAGGGGACATGGGTGCGGCATTTGGCCCGAGTTGCCAGCCCGGGGGCGATGACGATTGGTCCGCTTGTCGCTGCGTCTTGCGTGCTCGCG
>CANGMH010000439.1 GCA_947454005.1 Verrucomicrobiota bacterium | reverse complement strand
TTCAACGCCTCGTGCTCGGACAGCTGGTAGTTGTGGGTGACGAGGATGGACAGGTTGCTCTCGAAGCAGGTGAACCCGAACGTCGCCATGAAGAAGACCAGCACGAGGAACCCGAGCGCGGGCGACTCCATCACGTGCCGGACCTGTCCGAGCCGCGTCCGCTGGACCGGAGGCGACCCGCCCGGCTTCCAGCTCTCGGGCAACCGCACGACGGCGGCGACGAAGTTGGCCGCGCAGATGCCGGCGGCGAGCCATCCGGGCCCGGTCTTGCCGAACATCCACTGCCCGCCGATCGCCACCATCGGCCCGATGATGAACCCGAGCCCGAACGCCATCCCGATCAGGCCCATCCGCTTCGCGCTGTCCTCCGGCGGCGTGATGTCGGCGATGTAGGCCTGGGCGACGGTGAGGTTGGCCCCGCAGATCCCCGCGAAGATCCGCGAGGCGAGGATCACCCAGAGCGCGGCGTGCCCGGCCATGGAGGATCCGAAAGCGAAGAGGAGATAGCTGAGCGACGCGCCGGCCGTGCTCACGAGCAGGACCGGGCGGCGTCCGATGCGGTCGCTCAAGGCGCCCCAGGCCGGGGCGAAGAGGAACTGCATCGCCGAGTATGCGGCCATGATGCAGCCGACGGTGAGCCCGCTCGCGCCGAAGCTCTTGGCGTAGGTCGGCAACAGCGGCAGCACGATCCCGAAGCCGACGAGGTCGATGAAGACCGTGAGGAAGATGATCGCGAGCGGCGACCGGAGGGACGGGGACGGCTTGGACATGCGACGGCAGGATATTGCTGCCGGGATGCAACGTCCGCAAGGAGCGCGCTGGATACTTGCCCCGCCGCGTCACCAGGTCGCGACCGAGCCGGCGGCGAAGACCTTCTCGACGAGCGCGGCGTAGTCCGGATCCGGTGCGGTGAGGTCGACGACCTCGACCACGTTCTCCGGGACGGCGCGCTGGGCCTCGATCAAGGCGGTGACCAGATCGTCGGCGGGACGGGTGAGGATGTGCAGCTTCGTGTTCATCACGTTCAGAAGCGGAGGACGCTCTCGGATGCGGCCGCGAGCTCGGCGAGGCGCGCGTCGTCGATCGCTTCGAAGGCGACCGGCGGATCGCCGAGGTCGTCGAGCCCGGCCGCGCCCCGTTGCACGAGGACCGGTCCGCCCGATCCGGCGACGATGGGCAGGTAGCGCGTGAAGTTGTCCTCGTCGACCAGGTCGTCCACCCATTCGCCGAGCGCCGACACCGCCGGGCCCCGGAGATAGAGCGTGACGTCGGCCTTCTTCCACGTGCCGACACCGGCCGCGATGCGGATGGCCTCGGCCGGTCGCGCGCTGGTGCGCGGGTCGCTGGTGACGATGACGAGGACGCGCGGGTTCATGTCAGTTGAAGCTCACGAAGCGTCCCGTGCCGGCGACCAGGTCGCTCACGACCGTCAACCCGGCGAACGCCGCCGAGTCGTCGAGCGGGATCCCATGGCGGTGCGCCCCGTAGGCGCAGGCGTAGAGCTTGAGGCCGGCAGGACGCAGGGCCTGCAGGTCCGCGCGACGCACGCCCCGGACGGCTTCGTCGATGCAGTAGAGGTAGACATCGCATCCCGCGGCGAGCGCGGCTTCGGCGAACTTCACCCCGTGCGTGAACGACGGTCCGTCCGGATCCCCGGACAGCAACACCCCCAGTTTCTTTCCCGCGACCGACATCGGAGGAGAGATAGCCGTCCTCCGCATCGGCACCAAGAGCGGATCCGATCCTGCTCGCAAAACCATTGCTAGCGGAGCGCCGGCCATCCCAAGCTCAGCGCCGGTGAAGACGCCTCCCAAACCCGTTTCGCCCGCCTCTGCCGCCCGCGCGAAGCCTGTTGCGCGGAAGGCCCTGTCCAAGAAGGCGGCCGTGGCTTCCGCCGAGCCCGCCGCCGAAGCGAAACCGGTGCGTCTTGGGTCCAAGGCTCCGCCCCGACCGACCAAGAAGACCGACGCGAAGCGGATCGCGACCGGATCCGTGGCTCCTGTCGCCTCTCCGGGACCTTTGAAACGCCCCGCCGCTCCGTCCACGTCCAGGATCACAGCGGCGAAGCGCGACACCGTTCCGGCCGTGGTCGGAGCGCGCTCGAAGAAGGCGCCGTCGGCACGGCCTCCGGCGAAGGCTGCAGTGCCGGAAAAGACCCCGGTGCCTGCTTCTGTCCCGGTCGCCGAACGCCCCAAGAAACCAGCGACGACCGCCGCCGCTAAACCCGGTGTTCCTCCGTCCGATGTCCGCAAACCGGCGGCCCGAGGATCCTCCGCGCGAGGAGCGCGCTCCGTCGTCCCGGACGCGGCTCCGATCGCGACGGCGGCCAAAGCGTCCGTCGTGCCCGGTCCCGTGGACCGCTTGGCGCCTTCCTCGGTCCCGCGGCCTTCGATGCAGCGTCCGGCAGCGGTCCCGGATCTGCCGCCGATCCCTCCCATCCTGTTGGAGGACGATCCCCCCGCAGCCAAGCCGGTCCGATCGCGCCGCGTCGTCGAGAGCGACAAACCATCGGCGACGGACGGCTCCGTTCCGTCCACGGAGGCGCCGACCGCGGTGCCCTCCACCGTGTCCGCAGAGGTCCGTCCGGCATCGGTGCCGACGCCCGCGGTCCCCTTCCCTTCGAGCGGATCGCTCTGGTTGACGGCTCGGGACCCGTTCTGCGTCTGCGCCCATTGGAAGATCGACGAAACCGCGGCCCGCGCCTACGCCGCCGCGAAGGGCGCCGGAAGTTGGCGGCTCCGCGTGTGGAACGGACCGGTCGGCGGATGGCTCGCGGGCGACCAGCCGCTGCCGCTCGGAGTATCGCACCGTTTCGTGCCGGTGCTCCTGCCCGGCACCGCGTACATCGCGGAGATCGGTTTCCTCGGCGGCGACGGATCCTGGAGCGGTCTCGTGGTCAGCCGCCCGGTGACGACCCCGCCGGACGGCGCCTCGAACGAGACAACGGTCGCGTTCGCCACCGTGACGTGGGAACCGGTCACACCGGAAACATTGCGCAGCACTCCTCCGGACCATCCGGGCACGGCTCCGAAGTCGTCTTCCCGTGCGGTGGGCTTGTCGTTGCCGCATGGCGTGGACGCCACGGGCCTCACGGAGCTCGTCTGGCGCGAGATGCGGCGATCCGCGCCCGGAAACTCCGATGACATCTCCCGGCTGGTCGCGGAACAGATCGTCCGATCGCGCCCCATCCCGGTCGATGAGCCGACACCGGACGCGGGGGCGTCCGGTGGTCATGATTGCGCGACCGATACGTGCGGCCTGCCGTCGAGCGAGGCCGTCGCTTCCTCCGCCCCGGAGAAGCCGCGCGGGTTCTGGTTCAAGGTGAACGCCGAGGTCGTGCTCCACGGCAGCACCGAGCGCTACGCGCGGGTCACCATCGGCGGACGGCCCGTGGAACTGCGCGAGGACGGCTCGTTCTCGTTCCGGTTCGCCTTGCCCGACGGCGAGTTCCGCCTGCCGGTCATCGCGGTGGACGCGACG
>CANGMH010000438.1 GCA_947454005.1 Verrucomicrobiota bacterium | reverse complement strand
GTCGACAGGTCTGGTCCGGCCTGGGACGACGTGAGGAGGTCCTGACCTTCGCGAAGGATCCAGAGAGCGATCTGTCACCTCGTGTCCTGCAAAGGACGCTTCCTCCAGATCTTACTACGGCTGGGTTCGTTTTGCTTCAGCGGCAGCCGCGTCGGTGGCCTTCGGGCCTTTGGCCGGAGACGACCATTCCTCGGTCCCCGCCCGCAAAGCCTCGGCGCGCCCGCGCGGGATCTTCTGGCAGTGCTGCAGGATGAAGCCGTGGAGAAAATCCCGCACCGCACGCGCGTCCGCCGCCGCAGGCTGGAGCTCCACCAGGTCCGCCCATCCGGATTCAGTGAGTCGCTCCAGCAAATCGCGGGAACCAGGTCGCAGCCCCGAGGCTTCCGAATCCGGCGCCAAACCGGATGCCGCGAGGATCTTCAACTCGAAGGCGAACACGCTGCGCGGACGCGGCGGCTGCGTCGGCAGGTACGCGAGGAAGGCCGCGAGCACTTCGTGGATCTCCGGCAGCGGCGTCTCCGTCTCGGTCACCTGCTCGATGAAGGCCACCGCATAGGCCGCCTGCACGAGCAGGCCGTGGTCGGCGCGGAGCCCGGAGTGCGTCTCGCGCACCACGACCTCGCGGAGCGCGTGCAGCTCCGAGCGACGGCTGCGGACGAAGCTGAAGTCCGCGGCGAAGCACAGGTCCAGTTTGCCCGCGAACGGTGACTTCGGCTGCCGCGCGCCTTTGGCCACCGTCGCGATGCGCCCGAGGTCCGGCGTGAGCCAATGTACGATCAGGCTCGTGTCCGTGAGCGGACGCACGCGCATGACCAGGCCGGAGGAGCGTTCGTTCATCGGATACCCCGGCCCCGACGTCCTGCCGGCCGCGCCAACGGATGCGTCTCCGCGAACTTGGCGACGAGCCGGTTCTCCTGGCGCTTCATCACGCGGCGCTTGGCCGGCTCCAGGTCATCATAGCCGCGGAGATGCAGCAGGCCGTGGATCACGTAGCGGACGAGCTCCTCTTCCCAGGTCGTGCCGAACTCGGCGGCCTGTTCCACCGCATCGGCGACCGAGATGAACAGCTCCCCATGCAGGCGTTCCGCCGTGCAGCCGTGGTCGAAAGTGATGACATCGGTCGAGCCTTCGTGCCGAAGGAAATCCCAGTTCACCTGCGCCATCTCCCGCGCCGACACCAGGTGGATGCCGACCTCGGCGTCGAGGCCGAGATGGTCCAGCACCGCGACTGCCAGCGCCCGGAGCGCTTGGGTGTCCACGCGACGGGTGCGCTGGCGGTTGGAGACGGCGAGGTCCATAGAGTTGTGATCCGTGATAAGTTATCAGTAATCGGTGTTCAGTGATCGGTACGAGCTATCGCAGGGGTGGCAAACGGCGGAACCGGACACTGACAACCGGTCGCTGGAAACTTCTCAGCAACAGCGGTTGATGCCTTCGAAGCGATGCTCGGCGGCAGCGACATAGGCCCGCTCGCGGGCGGCGGCGTCGAGCGGAGCGCGGACCTCCGGGATATCGATCAACACCCGCGGCGTCGCCGGGACGGCGCAGACGCAGGCAGCCGCCTGGGCACGATCGACGGCGCTCTCTCCGGACCATTCTTTGAGCAGAGCGAAGGCCAACGCAGTGACGCCGAGAGCGGCGCCGGCCCGGTCCGCCCGCAACGCGTGGTCGGGCAACCACACGGGATCCGTCTCGCGCAGCACCGCGAGCTTGTGGCCCAGCAGCAACAGCAGCCATTCCCGAGCGGACACGACCACCATCGCGACGGCGAAGGCGAGGAAGAGCCCGGTGATGGCCAGATCGAAACGGTTGCTGAACCGCGCGAGTCGGTTCGCCTTCACCGCGGCCTCCGCCTTCTTCAGGACAACGGCGTCACCGCCCGCCTTCGCCGCGGCCAACGCGGCCTCGATCGCCGGCCGCTTCTCCTCCGCCGCGGCCAACGCGGCCCGGAACCCGATGCGCGGCGACTCGTGGAACATCTTCTGCCATCCCGCCGTGCCGGTGACCGTCAGCAGCCAGACCAAGGGGACCAACGTGACGAGCGCGAGCTTCGCCGACCTCTGGCCCCGGCCATCGGACTTCGCTCCCCCTCGCAACCCGGTCTTCAGGAGGATCGTCGTCGCGAGGCAGAGCGCGATGGCGGCGAGCAGTTGGTTGGCGATACCGAAGATGGGCCACAGCGCCTTGGTGCCGCCGTCGGGGTTCCGCACGGCGCTGATGAGCACGAAGCCCCAGCCCGCCACGATCAACGCCGTGGCGACGATGCTGGCGAAGACCGATCTCGTGTTCCCTAGCGGTTTCCAGACGTGGCCTAGGAAATCCTGGAGCAGATACCGTCCGACGCGCGTGCCGGCATCGAGCGTCGTCAGGATGAACAACGCCTCGAACATGATGGCGAAGTGGTACCAGAGATCGAGCCAGCGGCCGTGCGTGAGCTTGGAGAAGATGCTCGCCATGCCGACCGCGAGCGTGGCCGCGCCGCCGGTGCGTCCGTAGAGCGACGTCTCGCCGACTTCCTTGGCGAGGGCGGTCATGGTCGCCGGATCCACGCTGAAGCCGGTGGCGGCGACCTTCGCGACGGTGTCCGCCGCGATCGCCGCGGCGTCGGGTCCGATGCCCTTGATGTTCATCGCCAGGTAGACGCCGGGATCCAGCGTGCAGGCCGCGACCAACGCCATGATGGCCACGAGCGATTCGAGGCACATCGCGCCGTAACCGATCGGCCGCGCATGGCTCTCGCGGGTGATGATCTTGGGCGTGATGCCGCTGCCGATGAGCGCGTGGAAGCCGCTGATCGCGCCGCAGGCGATGGTGATGAAACAGAAGGGGAAGAGCTTCCCCGGCACGACCGGCCCGGAACCGTCGGCGAACTTCGTCACCGCCGGCATGTGCAGCACCGGCAGCACCAGCAGCACGCCGAGCGCGAGGGCGATGATCGTCCCGAGCTTCATGAACGTGCTCAGATAATCGCGGGGCGCGAGCAGCAGCCAGACCGGGAGCACCGACGCCGCGACACCGTAGGCGATGATGCCCCACGCCAGCGGCTCGGCGCCGAAGGTGAACAGCTTCGCGGCCTCGGGATGGCTGTGGACGTATTGCCCGCCCCAAACGGATCCGAGCAGCAGCGCCACGCCGATGACGGATGCCTCGAGCGTCCGGCCCGCGCGGAACCAGCGCAGGTAGCCGCCCATCAGCATCGCGATGGGGATCGTCGCCCCGACGGTGAAGACGCCCCACGGGCTCTCGGCGAGCGCGTTCACCACGATGACCGCGAGCACCGCCAGCAGGATCACCATGATCATCAGGATGGCCACCAGGGCGAGACCGCCGGCGAAGCCGTTCAGTTCCTCGCGAACCATCTGCCCGAGCGATTTGCCGTCCCGCCGCATCGAGGAGACGAGGATGACGAGGTCCTGCACCGCGCCTCCGAGGACCACGCCGATGAGGATCCACAGGGCGCTGGGCAGATAGCCGAACTGCGCCGCGAG
>CANGMH010000437.1 GCA_947454005.1 Verrucomicrobiota bacterium | reverse complement strand
TCGCTCCCGACGACGCCGCTCCGGAGATCGCGCCATGGCTCCGGCCCGGATGGAGGATGGTCCCGCAAGGCGGCGGCGACCTCGGCGCGCGGATGTCGCGGGCCTTCGAGGACGCCTTCGCCGACGGATGCACCGGTGTCGTCGTGGTCGGCACCGATTGTCCGGACCTCACGGCAGAAGACCTGCGCGCCGCGTGGGATGGGCTCGCCGACCACGACGTCGTGGTCGGTCCCGCCGAGGACGGCGGCTATTGGCTGCTGGGTACCTCGGCGCCACGGCCGGGTCTGTTCGCCGGCATCGCGTGGAGCTCCTCCTCCGTCCTGGCCGATACGTTGTCGATCGCCCGATCGGAGGGGCTTTCCGTGCGGATGCTCCGCCGGTTGAACGATGTCGACACCGCGCACGATTGGGAGCGGCACCTCAGGGACCGCGCGACGATCGCGACGGCTGCATCGACGTCGACATGAAAAATCCGCGCACGGCGGGGAAGCCGGCGCGGACGATCGATCGGCGGCACCGGATCAGAGGCAGACGCCGTGGACCTTCTCCGGGTCCACACCGAGGTCGCGGATCGCCTGCGCGACCAGCGTCGCCGGGACCTCGCCGCGTTGGCTGAGCTTGTAGAGCGTCGCGATGACGGTGCATTCGGCGTCCACCTCGAAGAAGCGGCGGAGCATCGGGCGGACCTCGCTGCGGCCGAAGCCGTCGCAACCGAGGGTCATGAGGCCGCCGGGGATCCACGGCGCGATCTGGTCGGCGACGAGCTTGAGGTTGTCGCTGACCGCGATCCAGGCACCGGTCTCCTTCTCGACGGTGGTCTCTAGGTAGCTCTTCCGGGGCGTCTCGGTCGGATGGAGCATGTTCCAGCGCTTGGCCGCCTGGGCTTCGCTGCGGAGGCGCTTGAAGCTGGTGGCGCTCCAGACATCGGCGCTGACGCCGTAGCGCTCGAGGATCTCCTGCGCCTTGATGGCGGAGAGCAGGATGGAGCCGGAGCCGATGATCTGGGCCTTGGTTTTCAGGCCGTCCTTGCCGGTCTTGAACTTGTAGAGGCCGTTAAGGATGCCGTCGACGACGCCCGGCTCCTCGGGCATCGGCGCGTGCTGATAGTCCTCGTTGTGGACGGAGACGTAGTAGAAGACGTCCTCGCCCTCGGCATACATGCGTTTGAGGCCGTCGCAGATGATGACCGCGAGCTCGTAGCCGAAGGCCGGCTCGTAGCTCATCAGGTTCGGGACCGTGGAAGCGATCAGGTGGCTGTGGGCGTCCTGGTGCTGGAGGCCTTCGCCGTTGAGCGTGGTGCGTCCCGATGTGGCGCCGACCATGAAGCCCCGGCACCGGCTGTCACCGGCGAGCCAGATCTGGTCGCCGACCCGCTGGAAGCCGAACATCGAGTAGTAGATGTAGAACGGGATGGTCGGCACGCCGTAGGTGACGTGGGCGGTGCCGGCCGCGATGAAGTCGGCCATCGAGCCGGCCTCGTTGATGCCTTCTTCGAGCAGCTGGCCGTCCTTCTTCTCGATATACGGCGTGTTCGCGTTGTCCTCGGTCTTGGCCACGGGGTTGTACAGCTGACCCTTCGAGCTGTAGATGCCGACCTGGCTGAAGAGGCCTTCCATGCCGAAGGTGCGGGCCTCGTCCGGGATGATGGGGACGATGAACTTGCCGATGTGCTTGTCGCGGAGCAGCGAGCCGAGCAGGAGGTTGTAGGCCTTGGTCGTCGAGGCGCTCTTGAGCACGGCCGCGTTGAGCAGCGTGGGGAACTGCGTGTGCGACGGCGTCTCCAGCTTCGGCGCGCGGACGCGGCGGCGCGGGTTGAAGCCGTTCAAGGCTTGCCGGCGCTCGAGCAGGTACTTCATCTCCGCGCTGTCCTGCGGCGGCCGATAGAACGGGAGGTCGGCGATGACATCGTCCGCCAACGGGATGGAGAAACGCTCGCGGAAGTGCCGGATGTCGCGCTCCTCGAGCTTCTTGAGGCCATGCGTGGGGTTCTTGCCTTCGCCGGCCTCGCCGGTGCCGTAGCCCTTGACGGTCTTGGCGAGGATGACGGTCGGACGGCCGTTCCGCGAGGTGGCGCGCTTGTAGGCGGCGTAGACCTTGCGCGGGTCGTGGCCGCCGCGGGTGAGCCGCTTGAGCTGGTCGTCGGTGAGGTGGTTCACCAGGTCGAGCAGCTCGGGATACTTGCCGAAGAAGTTCTTCCGGATGTAGGCGCCGCTCTCGACGATGTATTTCTGGTACTCGCCGTCGACGACCTCCTCCATGCGTTTCGCGAGGACGCCGGTGGTGTCCTTGGCGAGCAGCGCGTCCCAATCGCTGCCCCAGACGACCTTGATCACGTTCCATCCGGCGCCGCGGAACTGGCCCTCGAGGTCCTGGATGACCTTGCCGTTGCCGCGGACCGGGCCGTCGAGGCGCTGGAGGTTGCAGTTGATGACCCAGACGAGGTTGTCGAGCCCCTCGCGTCCGGCCATGCCGATGGCGCCGTGCGTCTCGGGTTCGTCGGATTCGCCGTCGCCGATGAAGGCCCAGACCATCGGATCGTGGCCGGCGGTCGAGAGACCCCGGGCCTGGAGATATCGGCTGAAGCGCGCCTGGTAGATCGAGTGGATCGGGCCGAGGCCCATCGACACGGTCGGGAACAACCAGAAATCCGGCATCAGGTAGGGATGCGGATAGGAGCTGAGGCCGGGATGCGGCTGGAGCTCTTGGCGGAAGTTCTTGAGGTGCTCGTCGTTGAGCCGGCCTTCGAGGTAGGCGCGGGCGTAGTTGCCCGGCGAGGCATGGCCCTGGAAGTAGATCATGTCCGCCGTCTTGCCGTCGTCGTCGCCGCGGAAGAAGTGGTTGAAACCCACCTCGTACAGGGTCGCGAGCGAGGCGAAGGTGGCGATGTGGCCGCCGACGTTGGTCGTCTTGTTCGCCTTGGCGACCATCGCCATGGCGTTCCAGCGCACGTGCGCCCGGATCAACCGCTCCATCTCGAGGTCGCCGGGATACTCCGGCTGCTCGTCGGGCGGGATGGTGTTGATGTACGGCGTGGAGGTGACGGTGGGGATGGGATGTCCCTTGGCGCGCAATTCCTCGATGAAATCGGCGATGATCAGCTTCTGCTGTTCCGGAGATTTCCCGGCCAGGACCAGCTGGGCGAAGTCGCCGAGGGAGTCGCTGTGGCGGGTGAGATCGGAGCCGGGGCGCGAGGAACGGTCGGACTTGGCGGTCCCGTTGGCGGAACGGCCGGCGGAAGATGCGGATGCGGTCAACACAGGCGGCGAGGTTAGGTGAAACGGTCGGGCTGCCAAGCGTGCTTTGGGACCCCCGGCCAAAAAGAAACCCCGCGCCGGCGGCACGGGGCGAAAAAACGGATCCGAGGTCTTCAGCGGCGACGGCGCCACCAGGTTCCACCGACGACGAAGGCCAATCCCGCCGCGGCCGCGTAGGTGCCCGGCTCCGGCACGGCGTTGCTAGCGATCTTGACGTTGAAATCAAGGTTGGAGTTGCTTGGG
>CANGMH010000436.1 GCA_947454005.1 Verrucomicrobiota bacterium | reverse complement strand
CTCGCCGAGGGGTGCGTCACGGTGAACGGCAAGCTGCCCAAATCGTCCTCGGAACCGCGTGTCGGCGACATCATCGAGATCCGCTGGCCGGTGGTGAAGCCTTCGGAGGTCGTCGCCCAGGAGATCCCGCTCGAGGTGATCTTCGAGGACGACGACCTGCTGGTCGTGAACAAAGACGCCGACATCGTGGTGCATCCCGCCCACGGCCACGCGGACGGCACGTTGGTCAACGCCCTGCTCCACCACTGCAAGGGCCGGCTGAGCGGCATCGGCGGCGTGGAGCGCCCCGGCATCGTCCACCGGCTCGACCTGGGCACGAGCGGCTGCCTTGTCGTGGCCAAGAACGACGACACGCATCGCGCGCTGCAGGCGCAGTTCGCCTCGCGCGACGTCGAGAAGATCTACCAGTGCGTCGTCTGCGGCGAGCCGTCCGCCGCGCAGGGCGAGATCAAGGGCGCGATCGCCCGGCATCCGGTCCACCGCAAACGCATGGCGGTGACCACGCCCGGCCGCGGACGCGACGCGCGCACGAGCTATCGCGTGCTGGAACGGTTGAAAGGTTCGAGCTTCATGGAGGCGACCATCCACACCGGCCGCACCCACCAGATCCGCGTCCACTTCCAGCACCTCGGGTTCCCCGTGGTCGGCGACGAGGTCTACGGCGAACGCCAGAACGCGCGGCTCACCAAGGAGACCGGCTACTCGGCGCCGCGCCAGCTCCTGCACGCGCGCCGGTTGGCGTTCCTGCATCCGCGCACCGGCGAGCGCGTGGAGTTCGACGCCCCGCTGCCGGCCGATTTCCGCGCCGGCTTGGCGGCGCTCCGCCCGGCGTAGGACCTTGGACCTGCAACCCGAGACCCCAGACCCAAGACCCAAGACTGACCGGGTCGCCCCAGAAACGGGCTCGCGGTCGACGGCATCC
This sequence comes from Verrucomicrobiota bacterium, assembly GCA_947454005.1. Classification (GTDB taxonomy): domain Bacteria; phylum Verrucomicrobiota; class Verrucomicrobiia; order Limisphaerales; family UBA9464; genus CAIVQB01. The sequence continues at coordinate 2,585 of CANGMH010000436.1, read as the reverse complement.
GTTCGATAGCGTCCTTCCATGCCGTCGCTGAAACAACTCGCCCGCCGCCTGCCGCGTCCGGTCAAGAACCTGATCCGCGACCGCCTGCTCACCAACGGGCAGCGGATCCAGCTCAAGCACGACGCCGAGCTCGATTTCTGGAAGGGCTACGTCGCGGCAACCGGCGAGGTGTCCGAGGCGGCCTACTACCGGAAGTTCATGACCGACATGGGCGGCGTGACCGACCCGCGGTTCTTCGACGGGAAGGTCTGCCTCGACATCGGCTGCGGCCCGCGCGGATCGCTGACCTGGCTCACCCAGGCGAAGGCGGCCATCGGCCTCGATCCGCTGGCAGATGATTATCACGCGAACTTCCGCCTCGACGGTCAGCCGATGCTCTACCTGAAGTGCGGCGTGGAGCAGATCCCTTTGCCCAGCAACTACGTGGACGTCGTGTTCACGATGAACTCGCTCGACCACGTGGACGATCCCGAGGCGGCCTGCCGGGAGATCCGCCGCATCCTCAAGCCGGGCGGCGCCATCATCGCTTCGCTGAACCTCAACGAGCCGGCCACCGTGACCGAGCCGTGGCCGTTGTCGGAGGAATTCCTCCACAAGCACCTCTTCGCCGGCTGGAAGCGCGAGTACTACGAGATCCGTCCGCGCCTCAACACCCAGGGGCACTTCGGGCCGTACCGCTATTTCTACGAGCCCGTGCCGAAGGAATACACCGCCTACGACGGTCCGATGGCGCTCTGGTGCCGGTTCACCAAGGTATGACCGGCCGCGGATGCGGTCACACGCCGAGACGTCGGGTGATCGCGTCGACGTCGTAGACGCATCCGCCCCACGTCCCGCCGCCCACGGCTTGCAGCGCCGCCCAGAGGCGCGTGTCGGCCGGGAGCAACGGGTTCGGCGCCAAAGCAGGATGCCGCTCGCGATCCGCTAGGACCTTCTCGCCCTCGGAAGAAGAGAGCTTCCCCGCGGCGTCGCCGACGAAGTCCACCGAACCGGTCAACCGGACGCGGTCCACCACGATGCGGACGATGTCGCCGTCCCGCAGCTTGCCGAGCGGTCCTCCCGCGAGCGCCTCGGGCCCGACGTGTCCGACGCAGGCCCCGGTGCTCACGCCGCTGAAGCGCGCGTCGGTGACGAGGGCGACGTGCTTGCCGAAGGGCAGATGCTTGAGCGCGCTGGTGAGCTGGTAGGTCTCCTCCATGCCGGTGCCCATCGGCCCGGCGCCCATCAGCACGAGCACGTCCCCGGCACGGATCTCGTGGCGCTTGATGGCCGCGATCGCCGCGCGCTCGGAGGTGAAGATCTTCGCCGGTCCCTCGTGCCGGTAGACCCCATCGGCATCCACCACCGCCGGATCGATCGAGGTGGATTTGATCACCGAGCCTTCCGGCGCGAGGTTGCCGCGCGGGAAGGTGACCGTGCTGGTAAGGCCGCGGTCCTTCGCCTGCGCCGGCGACATGATGACGTCGTCGGGTTCCACGCCGTCCTGCTCGCGCAAGACCTCGCGGAACCGCGCGCGGCGCTCGCTCTTCTCCCAGGCTTCGAGCACATCGCCCAGCGGCGAGCCCGACACGGTGAGGACGGAGAGGTCGAGCAACCCGAGGGCGCGCAGATGGAGCATCACCTCGGGCACGCCGCCGGCGAGGAAGACGCGGACGGTCGGATGGTGGACCGGCCCGTTGGGCAGGACGCTGACGAGACGCGGCGTGCCGCGGTTCACGGAGGTCCAATCCTCCACGGTCGGACGTCGCAGCCCGGCGGCATGGGCGATGGCGGGGATGTGGAGCAGGAGGTTCGTCGAACCACCGAACGCGGCGTGGACGGTCATCGCGTTGCGGATGCTCGCGTCGGTCAGGATCGAGCGTGTGGTGAGCTTCCGCGCCGCGAGTCCGACCAGCGCGCCCGCCGAGCGCACCGCCAGATCGCGCCACACTGCCTCGCCGCTCGGCGCCAGCGCCGAATGCGGCAGGGACATGCCCAGGGCCTCGCCGACGACCTGCGCGGTGGCCGCGGTCCCGAGGAACTGGCATCCGCCGCCGGGGCTCGCGCAGGCGCGGCATCCGAGCTCCGCCGCCTCCTCCAGCGTCACCATCCCGTGAGCGTACCGGGCCCCCAGGGTCTGCACCTTGCCGGCATCTTCGCCGTTGCTCGGCGGGAGCGTGACGCCGCCGGGCACGACCACGGTCGGCAGGTCGGGCGTACCGGCGAGGGCCATGAGCATCGCGGGCAGGCCCTTGTCGCAGGTGGCCACGCCGAGCACGCCCCGGCGCGTCGGTAGCGAACGGATCAACCGACGGAAGACGATCGCGGCGTCGTTGCGGTACGGCAGCGAATCGAACATGCCGGTCGTGCCCTGCGTGCGGCCGTCGCACGGATCGGAGACGAAGCCGGCGAACGGGATCCCTTTGAGCCGGCGCAGTTCCCCGGCGGCCAAGCGGACGAGTTCGCTGATCTCCCAGTGGCCGGTGTGGTAACCGAGCGCGATCGGTGAGCCATCCGGAGCGCGCATACCGCCCTGGGTCGACAGCAACAGATAGGAATCGCGTCCGAGCTCGGCCGGGTTCCAGCCCATCCCGGCATCCTGGGTG
>CANGMH010000435.1 GCA_947454005.1 Verrucomicrobiota bacterium | reverse complement strand
GATAATCCAGCAGCGGGGATTCCGCGCGGACCGCGACGAACAGCAACGATCCAGCGAGGGAGAGGACGAGCCGCATCGCGGAGCGGACCCTGTGGGGAGGCGATCCGCCCGCCGGCGACCGGAACATGCGGACGGGCCGTCCGCGCTCCGCGGGATCTATGTCGGGTCTCATGGTGTCAGTAGGTGAAATTGATCGCGAGCACGCCGCTGTAGAGGAAGTCGTCCGGTCGGCCGATCCGGCTGGGCTGCAAGTCATCGAAATTGGCCACCGGCTGCGTGCTGTTGCGGTAGATGTCGCGGTAGCCGCTGCCCGGGATCAGGACGCCGATGCCGGCGGTGATGATGATGTTGTCGGTCAGCAGCGGCCGGTATTGGAAGCCGAGGCTGAGGTCGAATCCCAGTTCGCCGCGGATCTTGTCCTGGAAGATCGACGTCTGCAGCGGGTCGGTCTCGGCGAAGCGGAGGTAGTTGAAGTTCAGGAAGGTCTTCAGCTTCGGCGTCGTGTCGAGGTCGAGCCCGAGGCTGTAGATGAAGATTCCCGGGTTCACGAAATTCGCCTGCCCCTGGGACTTGCTCGTGCGGAGGTTCGGGAAGAGCGAGTTCGGCTGCTTGAGCGCCACGCCCGTGCCGCCGAGGTTGAAACCTTGGTGGACATAGTAGCTGAACGCGCCGCCGGTGAAGTTCGGGTTGTCGACGATGCCGTCGAAACCGCCCGCCGTGGCGTCGTCGACATCTTGGTCGCCGCTCGCGTAGAAGAACGACGCCTTGTAGCGCAACCAATCCCGGTCGTAGCTCACCTCGAGCGCCGCCATCCGGGCGTTGATGTCCTGTCCCCGGCCCGCGACCTGGTTGAAGGTGTCCTCGCCGAACGCTTGGTAGAGCTGGTGGCTGACGTTCCAGCGGCCGATATGGCCGTCGCCGCCCCAGCCGAGATAGAACGCCTCGATGCCGTGCTCCTTCACCGTGCCGAGCGGGGCAGGGCGGACCAAGCTGGCGGTGCGGTCGTAATGGGTGCCCGGTTCGTCGAAGTTGGCGGCGAACGAGAGCTGCGCCGTGTAGCCTTTCCACAAGAAATCTTGGCGGAAGACGTTCGCGAAGAAGACCTTCTGGTCGCGCTGGTCGAACGTGTTCAGACCGGAGAAGGTGTCCTTCTCGCGCATGTCGAACCCGGCGAGATTGTATTGCCAGAGATTGTCGTCCCAGTTGCCGAACAACCGGCCGCCGAGGTTCACATCGTTGAATAGGAAGCCGCGGAAATCTTGGTTGAAGCCTTGGTTGCCGGCCTTCACCGCGAAGAAGTCGTAGTTGTCCGACAGATCGCCGAGATGGTACTCGACGAAGTATTCTTGCAGGGCGAAATAGGACCGCGTGCGATCCGTGTAGCGCGTGCCTTGGGTGGAATCCGGCGCGCGCTGGAGCTGTCCGTCGAGCAGTTTGGCGACGTCGGAGGGGTTGTGCGGGTCGAAGCTGGGGAAGGGGCCGGTGGTCGTGGAGAACGGCGGGGTGTTCGGCCCGCGGTCGATGCCCCGCGGATCGGGCGAGAGCGTGGTGGTCTCCTTCACCAGCGCGTAGTTCACGTTGAAGACCGGCTGGACCTTGATGGTCCAGTGCGCCGGTTTGAACGCGGTCTCGCCTTTGAAGAGCTCCAGTGCGAATCCGAAGTTCTGCTGGATACCGATCTGCTCGCTCCGGCCGAAGAACTCCGCGGAATCGGGCCGGGCCGTGCTGACGTTGCTCGGCGTGGGCACCTGGCGGAACTCGACCGCGGTGTCGCTGGTCGCGATGACGTTGAGGAAGACGTCCTGCCCGATCACCGGGACATCGCCCTTGAGCCGCGACTGGTAGTAGGGATGCCAGAGCCGTGGCGTCGGACGCTCGTACGGTTGCTCGCTCAGCCCGCTGGAGTAGCGCCGCCAAGGAGTGAAACCGAACCCCACCTTGTAGCGGTCCGGCATCGGTGTTGTGTCGGGCGGGATGCCTTGGCCGCTCCGGGTGAGCGGGTATCCGGGCGATCCATGGACCGGTAGCTCGATCTTGTCGTTCGAGCGGACGTCGTGGCGGGGCAGGGACTGTCCGGGCGGCAACGGCTCGGTTCCGTACGGGATGCCGACGGGCGCGGACGGCCGCGGGACCAACGTGTCGCGGCGCAGTTGCCAGCGCGGCAGCGTCAGCCCGGGCGCGACAGGGTCGCCGTCGAACGCCGCGGCCGGCGACGGCTCGGCCTGGAAGAACGGCTCGGCCGGCAGGCTTCGTCCGCTCGGAGAGCCTGGATCCGGGTTGAACTCGCCGGGAGGCCTCGCCGGCGAGTTGGTGTCCACGAAACGCCGCCGATCCCAGATGACGGACGGCACGGTGACCCGTTGCGGCCCGACCGGGGGGACACCGCCGTCCACGTTGCGTTCGGCCGGAGACAGCGGCGGGGTGTTGGTATGGACCGTCTGATGGGCCTTGGGCGTGGTCGGAGGCGCGGGTGTCGCTTCAGCCGCGGCCCGGGCGGCGCGTTCACGCGGCGTGAGCACCAGCACGTCGCGGCGAGCGGCCCCTTCTGCTGCGTCCGCAGGGCACGAAAGCGATAGGAGGACCGCCAGCTCCAGCGCTCGCCGGAGGCGAGGTTCGTCCGTCGACCTGCGCTCCCGCTGCGTCGATGGCGCGACTTGGATCGGTCGAGGATGTGGGCCTAGCGCGGGCATTTTCTGCTCGCTGTGATAACAGCACGATGTCTACCGTGCGAGTGTGAACCGGCTCTTTTCGGCACTTCTTTTTCTGGCCTTGGCGCCGGTGGGACCGATCGACCTCCGAGCCGAGCGCCTGACGCCCGACGACATCCGGACCGTCCTTGCGCAGGCGGCCAGCAAGGCCCTCGAATACGAGGGCAATCCGGTGCGCACCAACGCCGTCATCGCCGTCTCCGACCGCGAAGGATACATCGTCGGGGTCTGGACGGTCGACACCAACTACAAGAACAACCGCAGGTTCCCGGCGTTCCTCAAGAACGCGATGGGTCGGGCCGGCACCGCGGCGTTCCTCAGCAGCGCGCAGCACGCGTTCTCGACGCGGACCGCGAATTTCCTCGTCCAGCAGCACTTCCCGCCCGGCGTGGAGAACGCGCCGCCCGGGCCGTTGGTCGGGGTGAACTTCTCCAGCCTGCCGTTGAGCGACGTCAACCGCTTCAAGAACGCCGCCACCTACGATCCGTCCATCACCAGCGGGACCAACGGAGGCCGGTTGCCGCCGTTGCTCACCGGCGGCCTCACCGGTGGTCTCGGTGGGTTGCCCCTCTACAAGAACGGGGAATGCGTCGGCGGCATCGGTGTCTCGGGCGACGAGGAGCGCGGATCACCCTTGAGCACCAAGGTGCTCACCTTCGGCGCCACCAAGGTGACCGAGGCGGCTCTGGTCACGAACACGCTCTTCTACGAGCTCACGGTCACCCCGGATCTGGTGCGGTCCCGGGACGTCGACGAGGAGGTCGCCCTCGCCGGCCAGGTCGGTTATGCGCCCTCCCCCCGGATCTGGGG
>CANGMH010000434.1 GCA_947454005.1 Verrucomicrobiota bacterium | reverse complement strand
GGGGCTCTTCACCTTGAGCGACATCGAGCGCATCACGGCGGAGAAGGGCGCCTGGCTGAAGCCGGCGCGCGACCGGGAGTTCCGCCTCGTCTGCGGCGCCGCCGTCTCGACCCCCCGCAAGGCCGACGGATCGCTCGACGGCGAACGCATCCGGAACCATGTCGGCGCCATGGTCGACCGCGGCCTGGATGTCGTGGCGGTCTCCACCGCGCACGGCCATAGCGCGGGCGTCGGCGAGGCGGTGCGCCTGATCCGCGCGGCGTTCCCGGGGCTCCCGATCATCGCCGGCAACGTGACCAGCGCGAGCGGCGTCGAGTTCCTCGCCGACGCGGGCGCGGACGTCGTGAAGATCGGCCAGGGTCCCGGATCGATCTGCACGACGCGCGTCGTCGCGGGCGTCGGCATCCCGCAGCTCACCGCGCTCTACGTCGCCTCGCAGGCCGCCAAGGCCAAGGGCGTCACGCTCATCGCGGACGGCGGCATCACGAAGTCCGGCGACCTGGTCAAGGCGCTCACGCTCGCCCAGGCGGTCATCTGCGGCGGCATCTTCGCCGGATGCCCGGAGGCGCCCGGCCAGATCATGGAGATCAACGGCAAGCTCTATAAGCAGTACCGCGGCATGGGCAGCCTCGCCGCGATGAAGGCCGGTTCCGCCGCGCGCTACGGGCACGTCGCGTCCGACACCAACCGCAAGGCCGCCGCCGAAGGCGTCGAGGCGCTCAAGGAGGTCTCCGGGTCCGTGGACACCGTGCTCGCCCAGCTCGTCGGCGGCATCCAGTCCGGCATGGGCTACCTCGGCGCCCGCGACCTCCCGACGTTGCGCTCGAAGGCGCGGTACATCCGCGTCAGCCCGGCCGGCCTCCGCGAGGCGTCGCCGCACGACGTCGTCGAGATCAAGGCCGGATCGCAGCGGACCGAATGAACGGGCCGTCCGTCGGTCGCGAGACAGATACTACGCACCCGTAGTAAATCCTTTGCCAAGGTCCGGTGCGTGCGAAATGTTCACCGCCGTGATGAAGCCGTCCTCGCTCCGCCTCCGCTTCGCCGCCCTGCTGTCGGCCTTTTGCGCTGTCGTCGCGGTCCATGCCGCTTCCGATTGGCCGATGTTCCGGGGACAACCGTCGCTCGCCGGCACCAGCGATGCGCGGTTGCCGGAGAAGCCGGTGCTGAAGTGGAGCTTCAAGACCGGCGGCCCGGTGAAATCGTCGCCGGCGATCGTCGGCGGCAAGGTGTTCTTCGGCGCCGGCGACTCGAACCTCTTCTGCGTCGACCTCGCCGCCGGCAAGAAGGTCTGGTCGTTCCAAGCCGACGGACCGATCGAGGGGTCGCCGCTGGTGCTCGACGGACGCGTCTATTTCGGCACGGAGAACACCAACTTCTTCGCCATCGACGCCGCGACCGGCAAGGAGCTCTGGCGCCACGGCGTCGAGGACAAGATCCTTTCGAGCGCCAACTGGGTTCGGTCGCCCGACGGCGCGCGCAAGTCGGTGCTCATCGGTGCCTACGATTACCGTCTCTACGACCTCGACGCCGCGACCGGGAAGACCAACTGGGTCTTCGAGACCGGCAACTACATCAACGGCTCGCCGGCGATCGGCGACGGGCTCACGGCGTTCGGCGGATGCGACGCCATCATCCACGTGCTCGGGTTGGCCAAGGGCGAGAAGATCAAGGAGATCGAGGCCGGCGCCTACATCGCGGCCTCCGGCGCGTTGGTGGACGGCAAGCTCTACGTCGGCCATTACGAGAACGCCTTCCTCTGCGTGGACCTCAAGGAAGGCAAGATCGCCTGGACCTACAAGGACCGCGCGTTCCCCTACTTCTCGTCGCCCGCGGTCACCAAGGATTTTGTGGTCGTCGGCGGTCGCGACAAGCGTCTGCACTGCATCCGGCGGGCCACCGGCGAGGGTGTCTGGACCTTCGCCACGCGGGGCAAGGTGGACAGCTCGCCGGTCGTGGCCGGGGACAAGATCATCGTCGGATCCGACGACGGCCGGCTCTACATGGTGTCGCTCGCGACCGGGACGGAGCTGTGGAACTACGAGATCGGCCAGCCCGTGCAGAGCTCGCCGGCCGTGGTGGACGGCCACATCGTGGTCGGGTCCGAGGACGGCTCGGTCTATTGCTTCGGGGACAAGCGATGAGCCGCGTGCACCAAGGCAGGTCTGCTCCGTCGGCCGCGCGCATCCGCCGCGAGGCGGAAGCTTGCCAGCCATCAGCCGGGGGGAGAGCGCGGCGACACCTCCGGTCCGCGGTCCGAGCCCAAGCGCATCGCGAAGCGATGCTATTCCTGTGATCGTGATGACCTCCATGTCGCCCCGGTCGAGACCTTCCAGATCAAGCGCGTCGACTCCGACTATTTCGAGGAAGACTGACCCATGAGCTCCATCACCATCGCCCCGCCGCCGAAGACCGCCGGTCCGCCCATCCAGAAGGAGACGACGGCCGGCAACTACTTCGTCGCGAACTACCCGCCGTTCGCCTTCTGGAAGCAGGAGGCCGTCCCCGAGTTCGCGGCCGCGCTCGGGATGACGCCGCGGCCCGGCGTCCCGCTCGGCCTCTACACCCACATCCCGTTCTGCCGGAAGCGCTGCCACTTCTGCTATTTCCGCGTCTACACCGACAAGAACGCGGACGACATCAAGGGCTACATCGACGCGCTGCTCAAGGAGCTCGCCGCCTACGCCGCGAAGCCGTTCATCGGCGGCCGCAAGCCGAGGTTCATCTACTTCGGCGGCGGCACGCCCAGCTATCTGTCGCCGGACCAGCTGAGATTCCTGACCGACGGCATGAAGGCGCTGCTGCCGTGGGACGAGGCCGAGGAGGTCACCTTCGAGGGCGAGCCCGGCACGCTCACCGACCACAAGCTCCGCGCCATCCGGGACCTCGGCGTCACCCGCCTCAGCCTCGGCATCGAGCACTTCGACGACCACATCCTCGAGGTGAACGGCCGCGCGCACCGGTCCAAGGAGGTCCTGCGCGCTTACAACTACGCCCGCGAGATCGGCTTCCCGCAGATCAACATCGACCTCCTCGCCGGCATGGTCGAGGAGACCGAGGAGAAGTGGAAGGAAGCGGTCGCCAAGGCGGTCGAGCTGCGGCCGGATTCGGTGACCATCTACCAGATGGAGGTGCCCTACAACACAGGCATCTACCAGCAGATGAAGGCCGAGGGGAAACTCGTAGCGCCCGTCGCCGATTGGGCGACCAAGCGCCGCTGGGTCGACTATGCGTTCGGCGAGTTCGAGAAGGTCGGCTACACCGTCACCAGCACGACGACGGTCGTGAAGGATCCCGCCAAGGTGAAGTTCGTCTACCGGCAGGGCCTCTTCACCGGCGCGGACATCCTGTCGATCGGTGTCGCCAGCTTCGGCCACATCAACGGCGTCCATTACCAGAACCACCACGATTTCCAGCCGTACGTGGACGCCGTGGAAGCCGGTCGCTTGCCCACGCATCGCGCCTACACCGTGCCGGACGACGAGCGCTACCTGCGCGAGTTCATCCTGCAGCTCAAGCT
>CANGMH010000433.1 GCA_947454005.1 Verrucomicrobiota bacterium | reverse complement strand
TCGCGGCCACCAAGGAGACCGCGAGCCACGGGATGAAGCAGCCGATGCCCCGCAGCAAGCGGAGATGAAGCCGTGGTAGGGACAGGCGAGGCCAGGTTTGCATCGGGGGGGTGATTTCCTACGGCAGGAGTAGTCGGCGCGCCTGTCGAGGACAAGAGGATGCGATGGACCCGCTTGTCCCGTCGATGCGGGAGCATCCGCTGGAAAGGGCGGAGCGGTTCTTCCACTCGTATCCAGCCGGCGCGCACAGGAAACACGCGCGCGGTAGAAGCGCGGTCCTTCTCACGGTGAAGGCACGTCCACCTGCCCGGCGTCGCTCGCGAAAGACAAGATCCCGGCTTCTTGCGCGATGCTTCGCCCGGGACAAGTTCGGTGAGGTCTTCTGCAAGATTGGGGTTTGGCTCGCGGCGAAGCTTGAATACACAATGTCCCGCTCTCCGGGACCGTTCGGGCGCGAAGTCACGTCCATCGATGCCGGGGGCTTGGATCAAAACGATGAAACCGATGCACGTCCCGTCCGCCTTCGCGATCGCCCTCTGCGGCCTGTGGATCGCCGCCAGCCCTTTGGCGCTCTCCGCCGCGGATTTCGCGAAGGAGATCGAGCCCATCCTCATCAAGCGCTGTTCCGAATGCCACGGGCCGGACAAACAGAAGGCCGACCTCCGGTTGGACACCCGCGCCGCCGCCCTCAAGCCCGCCAAGTCGGGCAAGGTCGCGCTCGTCCCCGGGAAGGCGTCCACCAGCGAGATCCTGTTGCGCGTCACCTCCACCGATCCGGACGAGGTCATGCCGCCCAAGGGCGCGCGCCTGTCCGATGCCGAGGTGGCCGCCTTGCGCAAGTGGATCGACGACGGGGCGACCTGGCCCGAGACCGACCCGACCAAGCACTGGGCCTTCCAGCCGCCGGTCCATGCGACGCCGCCGTCGGTGAAGGACGCCCCGTGGGTCCGCAACGACGTCGACCGCTTCATCCTCGCCCGCTTGGAGAAGGAGGGCCTGCATCCGCGTCCCGAGGCCGACCGCCACACGCTGGCGCGCCGGGTCAGCCTCGACATCACCGGGCTCCCGCCCAGTTGGTCCGAGATCCAGGCGTTCGTCGGCGACACCTCGCCGGACGCCTATGAGAAGCTGGTCGACCGCCTGCTCGCCTCGCCGCACCGCGGCGAGCACATGGCCCGCGGTTGGCTCGACCTCGCGCGCTACGCCGATTCCAACGGCTATCAGGTCGACCTCGCCCGCTCGATCTGGCCGTACCGCGAATGGGTGATCAACGCCTTCAACCGCAACCAGCGCTTCGACCAGTTCACCATCGAACAGCTCGCGGGCGACCTGCTTCCTTCGCCCACGGTCGAGCAGAAGATCGCCACCGGCTTCAACCGCAACACGAAGCTCAACGACGAGGGCGGCGGCGACGCGGAGGAATACCGCGTGAAAGCGGTGAAGGACCGCGTGGCGACGGTGGGCACCGCTTGGCTCGGGCTGACGCTGAACTGCGCCGAGTGCCACACGCACAAGTACGACCCCATCACGCACGACGAGTACTACAAGTTCTACGCGTTCTTCAACAACACCACCGACGGCGGCAACTACAGCCCGGCCCCCAACATCGAGGTGCCCAAGCCCGATCTCAGCCAGACCGAGGGCCATGTCCGCCAGCGTCTCGAGCAGACCCGCCGCGATCTCGCCGCCGCCGAGGCCAAGCGCGTCGCGGAACAAACGCGTTGGGAGAAACAGGTCGCCAAGAAAGGCGACGTCTGGCGCGTGCTGGACCTCAAGGGCATCACGTCCACCGGCGGTTCCAGCTACACGAACCTCCCGGACGGCTCCGTGCTCGGCACCGGGGTGAACCCCATCTACGACACGATCACCATCAGCGCCGAGACCGATCTCACCGGCATCACCGCCGTCCTGCTCGAGGTGCTGCCCGACCCGAGCCTGCCGAAGAACGGACCCGGCCGCTGGGGCGCGAGCGGCAACTTCATCCTCGACGAGTTCTCCTTCAGCGCCGCGCCCAGGACCGGCCCGATGCCGGCGGACACCAACCTGTTCTTCGTCAAGGCGACGGCCGATTGGGAACAGCAGTACTACAAGGCCGAGCACGCCATCGACCGGAACCCGAAGACCGGATGGGCGATCGGACCCCGGTTCGGTCAGCGCCATTTCCTCATCGCCGACCTCAAGGATCCCGCCGGCTACAAGGGCGGCAGCAAGCTCACGTTCCGGTTCGACCACTACCACGGCAACAGCCACTGCATCGGCCGCTTCCGCATCTCGGTCACCACCGAGAAGGACGCCGCCGCGCGTTGGCCGGTGGCCGACGAGGTCCGTCAGATCGCGGCGTCGCCGGCGGCCAAGCGTTCCCCGGACCAAGCCGCGAAACTCGTGGCCCATCACCGGAACGCGGATCCGCGCATCCGCGACCTCGAGCGCGAACGCTTCCGCTTGGAGGAGCGGGAGAAGGCGCTCGCCGGACAGAAGTTCACCAGCCTCATCGTCGCCGAACGGTCCGAGCCGCAGCCCCGGCAGACCTACGTGCATCTGCGCGGCGATTTCCTCACCAAGGGCAACGATGTGTCGCCCGGCGTGCCCGCCGTGTTCCCGCAGCTTCCTGCCGGGACCAAGCCCGACCGCCTCGCGCTCGCGAAGTGGCTGGTCGATCCCGCCAACCCGCTCACCGCTCGCGTGACGATGAACCGGCTCTGGGAGCAGAGCTTCGGCACGGGCATCGTGAAGACGTCCGAGGACTTCGGCCGCCAAGGCGAGGCGCCTTCGCACCAGGACCTGCTGGACTGGCTCGCCACCGAGTTCGTCCGCACCGGATGGGACATCAAGGCGATGCAGAAGCTCATCCTGATGTCGGCCACATACCGGCAGGACGCCGCGACCGACGCCGGCCGGATGGAGAAGGATTTCTACAACCGCCTGCTCTCGCGCGGCCCGCGGTTCCGAATGGACGCCGAGATGATCCGCGACCACGCGCTCGCCGTCAGCGGCCTGCTCAACCCCAAGCTCGGCGGCCCCAGCGTCTATCCCGTCCAGGTGCCCACGCTCTGGAAGGAGATCGGTTTCCTCCGCCCCGAGATCGGCATGGATGAATGGCCGGTCAGCGAAGGACCCGACCTGTACCGCCGCGCGATCTACACCTTCTGGCGGCGCGTCTGCACCTACCCGACGCTGGCGACGTTCGACGCTCCGAGCCGCGAGGTCTGCGTCGCCCGCCGGCCGCGCACCAACACGCCGCTCCAGGCCCTCGCCGCGCTCAACGAGCCGACGCTGCTCGAAGCGGCGCGCGTCTTCGCCCAGCGCGTGCTAGCCGAAGGCGGCAAGGACGACGCGGCCCGGATCGAGTTCGCTTTCCGCAGCTGCGTCGGCCGCTTGCCCACCCGGATGGAGAAGGACCGGCTCGCCGCGCTGCTCGACCAGCAGATGAAGGGCTTCCGCCGCGACGCGAAAGACGCCGCGACCTTCATCGACGTCGGTTCGGCGGAGCGCCCCGCGACCATCGAATCCCGCAAGCTCGC
>CANGMH010000432.1 GCA_947454005.1 Verrucomicrobiota bacterium | reverse complement strand
GGCCGTCGCGTCGGACCAGCTCCCGCTTGAAGTCGAACAGGTCGATGTGGCTCGCCGCGCCGCCCATGAACATCTGGATCACCCGCTTCGCGCGCGGCGGTCGGTGCGGCAGCGGAGTGCGGCGGAGGCGGGGCGCGGTGTCGTCCGGCGCGGCGAGCAGGCCTTCGCCGCCGAGGATGCTGGCGAGCGCGATGCCGCCGAGCCCGCCACCGGATCGCCACAAGAACTCCCGGCGCGAACATCCCGCGGCCGACAGCGGGGCCGAGGAACGTCCGTCAGGACGATGCCAAGGGGAGGGATGGGGGATTTCCATGGGGCTTGTCCGCGATGTTCGTCAGTCCACGAAGGAGAACTCGTTGAGGTTCAAGAGCACCCGGCAGAAGTTGGCCAGGCCGAAATCTTCCGCGTACCGCACGAGGGCCTTTTCTTCATCGGGTCCCGGAGGACGTCCCAGCGCGATGACGTGACCCCGCCGGACCTTTGCCGCGAGATCGCCGCCGTCTTGGTCGAGCCGCTCGGCGAAATGGCGCGCCATCGCGAGGATCAACGGATTGTTCAACAGCGCCAATGCCTGCAGGGGCGACACGCTCTCGTTGCGCTTGCCGACCTGCATCGACGGGTCCGCGCAATCCAGCACGGTCATGAACGGCTGCTGCTGCGACCGGACGATGAAGCGGTACGCCGACCGCCGGTGGGACCGCGGGTCCTCGGGGTCGTGGAGATGGTATTCGTAGTGCGGCGAGTGCTCGGGCTTGTCGATGACGAAGTCCTTGAAGCTCGGTCCGCCCATCGCGAGGTCGAGCTTGCCGGACACGGCGAGGACGGCATCGCGCACCGCCTCCGCCTCCAGCTTGCGCCGGTTCTGGCGCCACAGGAGCCGGTTGTCCGAATCGACCGCCGCGGACTTGTCGGCCATGGCGTCGCCCGCGGTCCCGACAGGCGCCGAGCGTTGCCGATAGGTGGCGCTGGTCACGATGAGGCGATGCAACGCCTTCAGCGATCCGCCGCCGTCGCGGAAGGTCGCGGCCAGATGGTCGAGCAAGGCCGGGTCGGTCGGCGGGCTGCCCATGCGGCCGAAATCGTTCGGCGTCTCCACCAGCCCGCGGCCGAGATGATACTGCCACACGCGGTTCACGATCGACCGCCAGGTGAGCGGATTTCGCGCATCGGCGATCCAACGCGCCAACATCGCCCGGCGCTCGCCTTCGACGTGCCCGGCCGGCAGGTCGAACCGCGCCGGCAACCCCGCGATACAACGCAACGTCCCGGGCCCGACCTCGGGGCCGGGTTTCTGCACGCTGCCGCGGGCCAGCAGATGGATCGGTCGGGCGCGGCCGCCTTTCGGGCCCGTCCCGGTGAAGGCACCGGACCCGGTGTGGACCGCCCCGATGTACACCGTGCTCTGCGGCGGCAGCGCGGCGAGGCCGGCCTTGACCGCGGCGAGATCGCTGTCGGCCGCCGCGGTGGTACGCCGCGTCTCGTCGGTGGCGGCTTGGTCGAGCAGACGGATCCGTTCCTGCCGCATCGCCGCCAGATCCGCGGTCTCCGCGTCTTTCACACCGGGATACCATCCGTCGGTGAGGTTCGACCGCTGCCACCGGACCGGTGCCTCGATGGAATCCAGCGCCGTCACCGTCGCGCCGAGGGCCGCGTTCTTGCCGTCGACCGTGAGCGCTTCGAGCTCGGCGATGGCGAAGATGAAATCATCCATCCTGGGCGCCAGCCGGGTCGCGGTCACCCGGATGAACCGCGCTGTCCGACCGTCGGCCTTGGATGCCTGCGCCTTGATCTTCGGATCCGCGACATCCTCGCGCGTGAGGTCCGCCACGACGACTGTGCCGGTCCGGAACTCCGCGTCGTCCGAGAGCTCGACCTTGTAGCGGGTCGGGAACCCGAAGCCTTCGCCGATGCCGTTGAAGTCGTCTTTGCACGGATGCAGCACCACGCTCGCGAGCGGGACCGCCCGGCCGAGGTCGACCTGCACCCACTTCACCAGGTCCCGCTTCGCGGCGATGGCGCTGTGATAGCCCATCGCGTCGCCGCCCTTCGCGGCCTTGGTTGCGGCGGCGATCTTGCGGTCGAGCTCGACCAGCGGCGCTCCGGCGCGGGCGGCGACCTTATCGTCGACGGATCTCCGGCGGGCGGTGAGATCCGTCTGCCGGTCGAGCAGTTCCTTGCGGCGTGCGGCCACCGCGGGATCGATGTCGTACCGTTTGTCCGCGCGGTCCACCGCCGCGAACACCGCTTGCAGGCTGTAGTAATCCTCCTGGGTGATCGGATCGAACTTGTGGTCGTGGCACTGGGCGCACTGGACGGTCAGGCTGCCGAACGTCTGCATCGCCGTCGCCACCATGTCGTCGCGGTCGAGATGGCGCGCGACCTGGCCGTCGAGCTTGGTCTCCGGCACCTCCGCGTGGCCGATGAGGTCCCAAGGACCGGCCGAGATGAAACCCAGCGCCTCGAACCCGTCGCGCGTGCCCGGATACAACACGTCCCCGGCCAGCTGCTCCTGCACGAAACGGCCGTACGGCTTGTCCTCGTTGAAGCTGCGCACGACGTAATCGCGGTACGGCCACGCGTTCGGACGCGGCTGGTCCTTGTCGTAGCCGTGGGTCTCGCCGTAGTGGACGACATCCAGCCAATGGCGGGCCCAGCGTTCGCCGTGGCGCGGCGACGCGAGCAACCGGTCCGCCAACCGCTCGTAGGCGTCGTCCGCCGGATCGGCGACAAAGGCGTCGATCTCCTCCGGCGTCGGGGGCAGCCCGACGAGATCGAAGGACAGCCGGCGGATCAGTGTGCGCCGATCGGCTTCCGGCGACGGCGTCAGGCCCTCGCGTTCCAACCGGGCGAAGACGAATCGGTCGACCGGGTTGCGGACGCGTGCCGCGAGTTCCGGAGACCGGACGACCGGCTCGGCGGGTCGGACAATCGGCTGGAGCGACCACCAGTTGAAATCGTCCATCCGCGCCTTCGCCGGCGCCGCGTCGGACATGGAAGCGAAAAGGCAGCAGAGAATGCCTGCGCAGACCGGTCGGAAGGACCGGCCGGAGAAGATTCGGCGGAAGTCGCGCATGGCGTTCTGACGTCGTCGACCGATCGGTCCGTTCAACTCCTCGGCGAGCCGACGGAGAGGAGGACCGGACAAGGGATGACGACGCGCCAAGCTACGTCCTCGCGTCGGGGTTCGTCATCCTTGGACTTGGGCCGGGTGCGCTGCGAAATGCCCGGCGGTGCGGGGCGCCGAAAGTCTCGTAGGTCTCTTTCCCTCGTCCCTGTCCGGCGGCCGGCGGACGGGAGGATGAGGCCGCAGCAAGACCTTGCTGCGGCGGCGCCGGCAGCGGTGGGCCGGAAGTAGGGCAGGCTTTCCAGCCTGCCGGTTCGGCGGACTTTCCAGTCCGCCGAGCTGCCCGGCGGAGCAGGGCGTTCGGGATGTCCACGGCGCTCTTGGGACTGACAGTCCCAAGAACCGGCAGGCTCGACAGCCTGCCCTACGAGCTCTCGGCTAGAACCATACAGTCGTTGGGACTGCGG
>CANGMH010000431.1 GCA_947454005.1 Verrucomicrobiota bacterium | reverse complement strand
TCGAGGCCTGCTTCTTCACAGTGGGGTTGGCCTATTCCTTTTAGGGCGTCTCCGAGAACCGATGGTCGTGCGGTCGGATGCGGATGGACCCGACCCGCGATCCCGGCGGTTCTCTCCGGGTCTGCGACCGCGGATGTGCGGACGCCCCGGGATCCATCGGAAGCAACGCGGTCTCCATCCGGGTGCCGCCCGCCGGGACACGCGGCTTCGGCGCGCCTGTCATGGCCGGCATCAACGGAAGAGAGGTCCTCGTCCCCGGACGCGACGTCAGTGCGTCAGGACGTGGCGGAGGTAGAGGTACATCAGCGGCGCGTTGAACAGCAGGCTGTCCAGCAGGTCGAGGATGCCGCCGATGCCGGGGAAGAACTTGCCGGAATCCTTCACGCCGGCCTCGCGCTTGAAGATCGATTCGATGAGGTCGCCGATCACCGCGGCGACGCTGAGCACGATGCCGAGGATGACCGCGTGGAGATGGCTGGTCTCCTTGAGGTGGTCGTGGCACAGGTGGGCGAAGGCCACGCTCACCCCGGTCGAGACCACGATCGCGCCGGCAAATCCTTCCCATGTCTTCCCCGGGCTGATGCGCGGGATCATCTTGTGCCGCCCGATCAACGAACCGACGCAGTACGCGCCGAGGTCGCTGAACTTGGTGACGAGGATGAAGTAGAGCACGTAGTAGCGGCCGTCGACGCCCGGGAAGAAGTTGATCTTCTGGATGAAGTTCAGCAGCCACGGCACGTACATCAGCCCGAACAAGGTGGTGGAGATGGCCAGGATGCCGGCGGTGTTGGACTTTGCTAGGAACTGGCGCACGCAGAGGCCGAGCACGAAGAGGATCAGCACCGAGGACTCGAAGTCGCCCGGCTTGGACGCCATGCCGGCCTTGCCGATCCCCGGCAGATAGGCGGTGAGATAGAAGAACGTCGACGCCATCAGCAGCAGGCCGCCGAGCACGCCCCAGATCTTGAAGCACACGAGGCCGCGTTTCTCGACGAGCCCGTAGAACTCGATCATCCCGGTCCACGCGAGCAGCATCATGAGCGCGAGGAACACGTAGTTCGCGACCAGGACGTTGGTGGAGAAGATGGCCGTGAGCACGATGGTCCACAGCACCACGGTGCTGCCGAGCCGGCGCACGAAGGTCTGCGCCTTGGTCAGAGGGGGCGGGGCGGGCGTCGGTGCAGCGGTCGGTTCCGTGCCGGCGGGCGTCATCCGGCGAGGGTGCCAGAGGGCTCCGGGAGGACGAACCAAAACTTGGCCGGCGTGCGTTTCCTGCGCAGCACGGTTGAAACGGACGACTGCGCCCGTAGAGTTTGCGCATGGTTCCCGGCCGGCATGCCCATGCGCTGCGGCTCGCCTTGCGCGGGCTCAGCTTCGTCGTCTCCGTCTGCGCCGCGCTCGCGGCGACGTCCGCGCCGCCGCCGGTCGATTTCAACCGCGACATCCGTCCGATCCTGTCGGACCGCTGCTACGCCTGCCACGGTCCCGACGAGAACAAGCGCAAGGGCGGCCTCCGCCTCGACAAGCAGGCGGACGCCTTCAAGGAGCTCAAGTCCGGCAAGCACGCGCTCGTCGCGGGCGACCCTGCCAAGAGCACGCTGGTCGAGCGCATCCTCACCGCCGACACCGAGGAGGTCATGCCGCCGCCGAAGACCGGCAAGCCGCTGACCCAAGCGCAGGTCGAGCTGCTCCAGCGGTGGGTCCAGGAAGGTGCGAAGTGGAAGGAGCACTGGTCGTTCCTCCCGCCGGAGCGCGCCGCGCTGCCCGAGGTGAAGGACCCGCGTTGGGCCGGAAACCCGGTCGACCGCTTCGTGCTCGACCGCCTATCCAAGGAAGGCATCCAACCCGGCACCGAAGCGGACAAGGCCACGCTGATCCGACGCGCGCGGTTCGACCTCACCGGGCTTCCGCCGACGATCGACGAGGTCGACGCCTTCCTCGCCGACAAATCGCCCGACGCCTACGAGAAGCTCGTGGACCGGCTCATGGAGCTGCCGCAATACGGCGAGCGGATGACGGCGAACTGGCTCGACCTGGCGCGCTTCGCCGACACGAGCGGCTACCACTTCGACGGCGTGCGCTTCATGTGGCTCTGGCGCGACTGGGCGATCAAGGCCTTCAACGACGACAAGCCCTACGACCAGTTCACCATCGAGCAGCTCGCGGGCGACCTGTTGCCGGACGCGACGCCGGAGCAACGCATCGCCACGGGGTTCGTCCGCAACAACATGACCAACGACGAGGGCGGCGCGGACCCCGACGAGTACCTCAACAAATATGTCGTCGACCGCGTGAACACCGTCGGCGCGGTATGGCTGGGGCTGACAGTGGGATGCACCGAGTGCCACGACCACAAGTACGACCCGATGACGACGAAGGAGTTCTATCGGCTCTACGCGTTCTTCCACAACGTGCCGGAGAAGGGCCTCGACCGCATCCGCTCCGACAACCCGCCGCCGCGGCTCCCCATGCCCACGCCGGAGCAGGCGCGCCAGTTCGTCGAGGCCGAGTTCCGCCTGAAGGACGCCGAGAAGACGCTGCAGGACCGCGTCAACGAGCTCGGCGAGACGCAGGAGAAATGGGAGAGGGAGATCGTCGCGAAGCCGCCCGCCAAGGTCGACCCGGCCGCCTTGGTCGCGGTGCTGCCGTTCGACGGAACGCTGGACAACACGACCAACGCACCGGCCCCCGACACGGGCGGCACCGGCAACTCGTCGTCCGGTTCGGCGCGCCTGGTGAGGACCGCGCCGGCGGAGTTCGCCGACGGCCGCATCGGCAAGGCGCTCAAGCTTGACGGCAAGTCGCACGTCGACCTTGGTCAGAAGGTCTCCTTCGAGCGCACGAACGCGTTCACCTTCAGCGCTTGGTTGAAGATCCAGGGCAACGGCGCGGTGTTCAGCAAGCAGGAGAAGGCGCCTGGCTACCGCGGCTTCGACCTGCTCATCGCCGACGGACGCCCGCAGGTGCATCTCATCCATGCGTGGCCGGACGACGGCCTGAAGGTGCGGACGAAGGAGCAGTTCCCGCAGGGCCAGTGGCTGCATGTCGCCGCCACCTACGACGGTTCGGGCAAGGCTGCCGGCCTCAAGCTCTACGTGAACGGCAAGGCCAAGGACACGGAGACCGAGAAAGACCAGCTCAAGGGCGACATCACCACGGCCGAGCCCCTGCGGGTCGGCGCGCGGAACGGCGAGTCGGAATTCACCGGAGAGATGGACGACCTGCGCTTCTATTCGCGTCCGCTGTCGCCCGAGGACGTCCGTCTCCTCGTGCTCGACGGGTATCTCCCGACGATCGCGAAATCGCGCGGCACCCGGACCGACGAGGAGCGCGGCGACCTGTCGCGCTTCTACAAGGAGACCTACGCCACCGATTATCTCAGGTCCGACGCCGCGCTGGCGAAGTCGCGGCGCGAGAAGGATGCGCTCTACGCCGCCATCCCGACCTCGCTGGTCATGGAAGAGATGGATCCGCCCCGGGACACCTTCGTGCTGGTGCGCGGTGATTTCCGGAACAAGGGCGAGCAGGTCACCGCC
>CANGMH010000430.1 GCA_947454005.1 Verrucomicrobiota bacterium | reverse complement strand
TCGAAGAGCCGGACGTCGCCGTTCTTGCGGGTGAGGTTGTGGCGCAAGGTGTCGAGCAGCCCGGGCAGGAGCGACGGACGCAGCGCGTTCATGTCGCTGCTGAGCGGGTTCGCCAGCAGGACGAGCTCCGGCGCGACGAGTTTCGCCGCGGCGTCGTTGATGAGCGTCTGGCCCTGCGCCTCGTCGAGGCCGAGTCCCGTCAGGAGGCGGCGGACCTCCGCGAACTGGTCGCGGACCGGGTCGAACGGATGGGTGCAGGTGGCGCCCCGGGGCGCGGTGGACGGGATCTTGTCCACGCCGAAGAGCCGCGCGACCTCCTCGATCAGGTCGGCCTCGCGTTTCAGGTCCACGCGCCACGACGGCACGGACCAAACGCTGGTCCCGGGTGCTGCGACGTCGGTCACCGCGACCAACCCGAGGCTCGTGAGCATCCGGGCCTGCGTCTCCGCGGGGATCTCGATGCCCAGCAAGGCGGCCGTCTTCTCGTGGCGGAGCACGATGGTCTTCGCCTTGGCCGCCTCGGGATAGGCGTCCACGACGCCCCGGGCGAGCGTGCCGCCGGCGGTCGCGAGGATGAGCTCGGCGCAACGGCGTCCGGCGCGTTCGCAGGCCTCGATGTCGGCCCCGCGCTCGAAGCGGTAGCTGGCGTCGGTGCGGAGCCCGAGCGACTTGCTCGTCCGGCGGATGTGGGCCGGGGCGAAGTAGGCGGATTCGATGAGGACGTCGACCGTCGCGTCGTTGATCTCCGTTCCTTGGCCGCCCATGACGCCGGCGAGAGCGATGCCGTTCTGGCTGTCGGCGATCAGGAGATTGTCGGGCGAGAGCGTGTGCACCTTGCCGTCGAGGGTGGTGAACTTCTCGTCCTGTCCGGCGCGGCGGACCACGATGACCGGTTTTCCGTCGTCGCCGCGGCCGATGAGCCGGTAGTCGAAGGTGTGGAGCGGCTGGCCGGTCTCGAGCATCACGTAGTTCGAGATGTCGACGATGTTGTTGATGCTGCGGAGGCCGACTTTCTCGAGCGCGGAGCGCAACCAATCGGGGCTCGGCCCGATCTTCACGCCCTTCACCACGCGGGCGGTGTAGCGCGGGCAGAGGTCCGCCGCCTCCAACCTCACGGAGACGAGGTCCGTGACGTCCTCGGCGCCGACGGCGGCCGGCGGAAGCTCGGCGGCGGGGATCCGGAGCGGGTTGCCGGTCACGGCGGCGATCTCGCGGGCGATGCCGAAGAGGGAGTTGAGGTCCGGTCGGTTGGGAGTGACCTCGAGGTCGTACACGACGTCGCTGCCGGAGCGGCCGAGATGCTCGGCGAACGGCTGGCCCACCTGGGCGTCGGCCGGGAGGATCAACAGGCCGTCCACGACCTCGGGCAATCCCAGCTCGGTCGGCGAGCACATCATGCCGTGCGACTCGACGCCGCGGATCTTGCCGACCTTGATGGTGAACGGCTCCTTGTCGCCGGGCTTCGGCGGGAGCGACCCGCCGGGGAGGATGAGCGGGACCTTGTCGCCGGCCTGGAAATTCTGCGCGCCGCAGACGATCTGCCGCTCGCCGGTGCCGTCGGCCACGCGGCAGACGGAGAGCTTGTCGGCGTTCGGATGCTTGTCGCGCGACAGCACCTGCGCGACGACGATGCCGGCGAACTCCCCGCCGATCTTCTGCACGCCTTCGACCTCGAGGCCGAGCATCGTGAGCCGTTCGGTGAGTTCTTCGGGCGACCAATCGAAAGCGACGTAGCGCTTGAGCCAGTTCAGGGTGACCTTCATGTGTTAGACGGGACCGAGGATAACCACGACCCGATCCCGGTGAACATGGATTTGCCAAAACTCGAAGGTCGTCGGCTCCGGACCGCGGAGGCTGGCGGCCGGTCGCCGGGGCGGCGCCTAGCGCCGAAGGTTCCACTCCGGCTGACGGTAACGCCTTGCAGCGGCCTCCGCGGCGGCGGCCGGCGGCGATGGGTGCTGTCCGGTCGTCCGCCATTCCGAGCAGAGGGCCGCGATGACCGCGGACTTGGCCAGGCCGGTCTCCACGACGAAGTCGAGGTGGTTCCGTTTCCCCCGGTAATCCGGCTCCAACGAAGGCGTCCGGAGGACATCGGCGATGAGCGGCAGGTCGAAACGGAGCAGGATCGTGCCGTGGAAGAGCAGCGCGTCGCGCTTCCGCCGCTGGGCGTTGCCGGAGAACTTCCGCTCGCCTGACGCCGTCGCGAGCGCAAGGTCGGTGTGGCCGCGGACGTGGACCGCCTCCCCGAGCAGCGTGGCCATCGCCCGCCGCTGTCGTTCCATCACCCAGTGGTTCGTCCCGGTGATGGTCGCGGTCGGGCCGGTCGGATCGATGCGCAAGGCGAGCCCGTAGCTGAGGCAGCCCGCGCCTTGGACGACCGTGCCGCCGCCGCTGCAACGCCGGAGGACCGGGACGCCGCGTCGTCGACAGGCCTCGGTGTCGACCTCGCGCTCCACCTGTTGCCCGTAGCCCACGACGACGAACGGGGCGGGGGACTCCCAGAACCAGATCGTCTCGGGTCCGCCTTGGTCGGCGGCATCCAAGAACGCGTCGTCCCAGCCTAGGAACGAGGCGGGTTCGGAGTCAGGTAACTGGGCGGCGAGCATCGGGTGGTCTTGCTGACGGGAGCTGGGGCGGACGCTGTCATCGTGGTCAGGTTGCCGTGACCGAGCGACCCAGCGGAGCATAGGGGGTCTCGACGAACACGCCGAGGCGTACTTTCCGAACCCATGATGTCGTCGAGATCCTCCCTCCGCCTGTCCGTCGTCCTAGCGGTGCCGTGCGGGTTCCTCTCATCCGTCGACGTCTCGGCCTACACGACGCAGGTCTTCACCGGCGCGACGGCCGACGCGTCGGCCATCGCGCTGTTCCCGTCCAACGGCCCGATGCAGACCGCCGAAGGCCGGATCGGCGACAACACCGTGGGCGGGGCGACGTTCGAACTCGATTGGCATCGCTACGCGAACTCCGCGGTCAACACGACCGGCCAGTTCGCCTACACGTCCGGGACATCCTACAACTTCACCGTCACCTACGATCCGACCCAGCCGGTCCTGTCCGACAAGCTGACCTACGCGTTCAACACCGGGGGAAGCACCGTCACGCTCAAGCCGACTTACCTCGACTCGACCGAGGCTGCCAACCTGACTTTGGCCAACTCGCTCTGGTTCCGCGTCTTCGCTGGCGGGACGTCCACGACCACCGCTTCCAGCGCCAGCCTGAGCAACCTCAGCCTCACGCCGACCGGCAGCTCCGCCATCAGCTTCATCGCCTCCACCGCGACCGGCAGCGGGACGGTCCCGGCGACGACGGACACGGTCTTCCAAGGCCTGAGCCTCGGCGGCGGCTTCGTCCTGACCGGGACGGCGTCGTTCGCTTGGAGCGGCACCATCCCAAGCACAGGGCCGACGCATGAAGAAAGATGTGGCTGAGGAGAAAGGGGTGGATCTTTGTGTGTTGGGGTGATAGGCCAGAGGCCTATGCCTGAGCCTGTGAGCCTAGTCAGCGCCTTGGACGACCTGCCGGACCCGCGCCGCCCGCAGGGCCAG
>CANGMH010000429.1 GCA_947454005.1 Verrucomicrobiota bacterium | reverse complement strand
TCCGATCCCCGGGCCCGTTGGTCGGCGTCCGCGCGCGGTCTCCGTCAGGGCTTGCTCGACCGCGTGCGGAAGAACCGCGTCCGCTGATCGATCGGCGGCGTCACCTCGATCTCGCGCGCGGTGGCAGGATACGACGGCACCAGCTCCGGGGTCGCGATCGGCACCCAGACGGCCGCGTCGATCCGGTCGGCCGCTTCGAGGGCCACGGTCTGGTCGGCCGGCTGGCGGATCTTCAACCGGAGGCCTCCGAGGGTCGCGACCGGTGTGAGCGTCGCCGCCGTCGCGGGCGGATCCGCCGCCAGCTGCTCGATCCATCGGGTGATCAACCGGGAACCTGCCGCATCCGGGATGGACGACGCGAGGGGCGGCATCTGGCCGGCGCCGCGGACCGATTGACGCTGGAGCATCACCGAATGCGCCGCCGAACCGGAGGCGAGCACGCGGTTGGCGTCATCGCCGCGGGCGTCGTTCAGCACGCCGTCGACCAGGCCGGCCAGCGCGGTCGGCGTCTCCAACCGGGCGTCGAAGAACCCGCCGCCGGGACCGCCGGGCCGATGGCACGGGGCGCAGTTCACCGCGAGATAGGAACGCGCCCGCCACTCGACGCTGACGCTCTCGTCGTCCAATGCGGCGATCGGCGGCGAACCTCGGGGCGCGGGCCGGACGTCGCCGAAGTATCCCGCATCGGCGAGCGCCGCGATCTGGTTGGTCGTGCCGCCCGGATAGGGGAAATCCCGGTCGAGCTGGGCCGGGTTGAAGCTGAGCGAGTAGCCGGCGGTCGCGTTGTGGCAGGCGAGGCATTCGCCGCGGCCCGGATAACGCCACGTCTGCGTCCGCGCGACGCCGTCGATGACGCGCGTGAACGTCTCGTCCGCGCCGGCCTCGGGCACGAGCACGGCGTTGGTCGCGGAATCCCAGCGATAGGTCAGCCCGTGGATGCCGTTCGTGTTGCGCACGATGAAGCGCGTCTCGATCCGGCGCAGCGAGGACGGCACGCCGTTGGTCATCTCCATGTCGAAATGCTTCATCCACACGGTGCCGGCCGGGGCGGTCCACGCGCCGTCCGCGCCTTGGCCGATGAAGCGGTCGGTCCCCGGCACCGACACCCAGCGGCGCTTGGTCGCGTCGTCCGACCAGAACGGCTGGTTGACCGCGTACGGCACGATCCCGGGCGCGGGCGTGAGCGAGGCGACGTCGGTGAACGCGCCGGTGTCGGCCAGCGTCGCCGGCGGCTGCGCGCCGGTGAACACCGCATCGTATTCGAGCCGCCAGACGCGGCTTCCGTTGACGTCGGCGAGCAGGATGTCGCCATTCCGAGGATCCGTGCCGAAGGCGGCGATCCCGGTCTTGCCGAGCAGGCGCTCGATCTTCGGCGCGCCGGTGGCCTGCCGGCGCAGGGCCCAGACGTTGCCGCTCACGTAGTCGGCGAAGACGTAGGCGCCGTGCAGCTGCGCCAGCCGCGAACCGCGGTACACCAGGCCGCCGGTCAGCGAGTTGCCTTTGTCGGTGCCGGAGCCGTGCGCGTAGACGAAGACGGGCGGGACATAGTTGAACCGCGGGTCGGTGAGGAAGCCCGCCGGCATGCCCGACTTCGGTCCGGCGATGTTGCCCTCGCGGAAGGCCCAGCCGTGGTTCGCTCCTTTGCGGGTGACGACGACGCTCTCCCACCGGTCCTGGCCGACATCGCCGATCCATAGCTCGCCGTTCGCCGCATCGAACGAGAAGCGCCACGGGTTGCGCAAGCCGACGGCGAAGTACTCCGTCCGCACCTTCACCGGATCGACGGCCGCGGTGTTGAAAGCGGTCGCGCCCACGAACGGGTTGTCGGCCGGCACGCGGTAGTTGCCGACCACGGCGGGATGCGGGTTCGGCGGGAGCGAACCGGGCCGGTCGTCGACATCGATCCGCAGGAGCCCGGCGAAGAAGTCCTTGTCGATCCGCTGGCTGTTGGAGAACTGGTCGTTGCCGCCGCCTTCGTCCCCGAGCGAGACGTAGAGATAGCCGTCGGGACCGAAGTGGAGATCGCCGCCGTTGTGGTTCACCGCGTCGTCGGGCTGCTGGAACAGGACGATCTCCGAGTCCGGATCGGCGCGGCCGGGATCGCTGGCCGAGACGCGGAACTCGCTGAGACGGTCGTGGAGCTTGTTCGTCCGACCCGCGGTCATCGCGGTGACCGTGCGGTAGACGAAGAACCGGCCGTTGGTCGCATGACCCGGATGGAACGCGAGCCCGAGCAGTCCTTGTTCACCGCCGGAGACCGTCTTGCCGACGAGGTCGAGGAACACGGCGGCCGGGCCCGGCTTGGACAAGTCGGCGAGGACGCGGATCCTGCCGGCCGGTTCGACGAAGAAGAGCCGGTTGGTCCCGCCCGGCGGCGCGACGATCGCCACCGGAGTCACACCGAGCCCCGGGAACGCCTCGACCAACCGGTAGCCGAACGACCCCGGGATCTCGGGCAGCTTGAGCGTCGTGTTCGCGACGCGGGCGAGCGGACCGGCCAGCCCGACGACGGCGGACAAACACGAAGCGAGAAGCAGGACCCAAGAGCGGACGACCATGCCGTGAAGGTGGGCGACCGCGCCGGCATGTAAAGCGACGAACCGGTGCTTCAGGCCGACGCGGTCGTATCCGCTCCCGGCACGTCGCCCTCGATCTTCGTCCACCAATGGCGATACAGCCGCTCCAAGGTCTCCCGTGGATCCTCGACCAGCAGGGCCTCCTTGATCTGGGTCGCGTACATGCCGAAAGAGAGGGGCGGCACCTGCGTGACCGTGCGCAGGACGATGGGGACCGATGCGGAGCGCAACCCTTCGAGGAAGGCGATCGCGCCGCCGATGTCGAGGAAGCTGTGGACCGCGTCGCGCCGGGCCTCGCGCAGCAGCACGTGGTCGGGCTCGTGCTCGCTCAGCACGTTGAAGATCACCTCCGTGCTCCATTGCAGCTTCCGCACGGACTTCGCCTCGCCGAAATGGTTCCGGTACACCATCAGCCCGGTCTGCGCCGCGTTGCGGAAGTGGTGTTTGAGCAACGCGGAGCGGTCCAGCGTGCGGTCCAGCTCGTCGGCGAACCCTTCGGGCGCGAACAGCCCGGGCAGGTCCGCGACGGTCAGGCGCTGCTCCTCCGACACGGCGAGCACGAACCCGTAGTCGTCCGGCGTGGCGACCGCGTTGCCGCCCCGCAGCCGCGAGATCCGGGACGCGACCACCCGGGCCAAGGCGTCGTTCGCCGCCCGTCCGACCAGCGAATGGAAGAAGTAACGCCGCGTGCGCGACATCGTAGCAGCCGGCGGGGAAGGCGCGGGGCCGGACCGCGCGGCGGCAGGACGCGATGCGGTGAGCGGGAGCGAAAGCGTGTCCTGCCGGTTCCGGGCGGTCCGGCTCGCGAGCTTCACCGCACGGGCCGGGCGCGATGCGGTCTCCGTGGGCGGCTCCGGGTCCCCGACCAGCTCCTCGACGACGAACCGTCCCGCCGTGGGGATCTCGCTGCACAGATGTTGCGCGGCGTGGATGCGGAAGATCACCGCGGCGTTGGGCTGCTCGCATTCCAGCCGCC
>CANGMH010000428.1 GCA_947454005.1 Verrucomicrobiota bacterium | reverse complement strand
GGCGCCGGACGGGCCTCGGACGCGAGGCGTGCCCGCAGCGCGGCGATGTCGGCGAGGATCTTGACGTCGAGGGCGGGCGCGGTGTTGAGGCGGAGGAGGTTCAGCCGCGTCATGCACAGATGGACGCCGGGGATGGTCCAGTCGTGCAGGCCGGCGACGCCGAGGGCGCAGCCGTCGCACACGCCGCGGGTCACGACCCGCCACGCGTGCGGCAGGTTGTCTCGGTTCCGCCAGATGATCCCGAGCATGTCCCGGAAATGCTTCGGCTTCGTCTGGCCGATCCCGAACGGGATGGCGCGTCGCAGCCGGTCGGCGAAGCCGGAGGTGATGCGGTGAGTCATGCGCGGAGCATGCCGGTCGGCCGCGGCGGCGTCACGCCTGCACGTCGAGCGCCAGCACCTCGCCCGGCTCGCACTCGGCGAAGACCTCGAACGGCCGGCAGCACACCTCGCAGTCGGTGGTGAAGCGCTGCTGCTCGATGCTCGTGTCCACGACCAGCTCCATCGGCTGGCCGCAGTACGGGCACTGGATCGTCTCGGAGATCTCCATGTCGCGACGACGCTGGGACCCGGCCGGGCGCGGGTCCATCGGAGAAATGCCGTCCTCTCCGCCCGATGCGCCGCGTCCGCCGCGCGGTTTTCCCGCTTTCCGTCGTGGCGACCTGCGGTAATTTCGCCCGACATGAGCGCCACCGCCGCACCGTTCGCCACGCCTTCGATGCCCGATTCCCGAGGTCATTTCGGTGACTACGGCGGCCGTTACGTGCCCGAGACGCTGGTCTATCCGCTCCAACAACTGGAGGAGGAGTACTTCCGCGCGCAGAAGGACCCGGCGTTCCAGCAGGAGCTCAGCTACTATCTGCGCGAGTTCGTCGGGCGCCCGACGCCGCTCTACCACGCCGAACGCCTCACCCGGGAGCTCGGCGGCGCGAAGATCTACCTCAAGCGCGAGGACCTGCTCCACACCGGCGCCCACAAGATCAACAACGCGATGGGCCAGATCCTCCTCGCGAAGCGCATGGGCAAGACGCGCATCATCGCCGAGACCGGCGCCGGCCAGCACGGCGTGGCCACCGCGACCGTCGCGGCGATGTTCGGCATGGAATGCGTCATCTACATGGGCGCGGTCGATTGCGTCCGGCAAGAGTTGAACGTCTACCGGATGAAGATGCTCGGCGCCGAGGTCGTGCCGGTGAAGGCCGGCCAACAGACGCTCAAGGAAGCCGTCAACGAGGCCATGCGCGACTGGGTCACCAACATCCGCAGCACGCATTACATCCTCGGCACCGCCTACGGGGCCCATCCGTACCCGGTCATGGTCCGGAATTTCCACCGCATCATCGGCGACGAGGCGCGCCGGCAGATCCTGGAGCAGGAGGAGCGCCTGCCCGACCTGCTCATCGCCTGCGTCGGCGGTGGTTCCAATGCCATCGGTCTGTTCTATCCGTTCCTCGACGACCCGTCGGTGAAGATGCTCGGCGTCGAGGCCGGCGGCGAAGGGATCTTCCCCGAGAAGCATGCGGCACGTTTCCAGGGCGGCTCGCTGGGCGTGCTGCAAGGGACGCGCAGCTACATCCTGCAGGACGAGTTCGGCCAGATCCAGCTCACCCATAGCGTAAGCGCCGGTCTCGATTACGCCGCGGTCGGACCCGAGCACGCGTGGCTGCGCGACCAGCACCGCGTCGACTACACCTACGCCACCGACGACAAGGCGCTCGACGCCTTCATGCGCTTGGCGAAGCTGGAAGGCATCATCCCCGCGCTCGAGAGCGCCCACGCCGTCGCCGCGGCCATCGAGCGCGCCCCGAAGATGTCGAAGGACGATCTGGTCATCATCAATCTCTCCGGCCGCGGCGACAAAGACGTCATGCAGGTGGCGAGCAAGGTGGGCTTGGCGATGCCGAAGTGACCTCGGGCAGGAGGAGTTCCTCTACGCCAGGACCCCGCGCACCACTTCGCCGCTCACATCGGTGAGACGGAAGTCGCGGCCTGCGTAGCGGTAGGTGAGCTTCTCGTGGTCGAAGCCCATCAGGTGCAGCATCGTCGCGTGCAGGTCGTGGACGTGGACCGGTTGGTCGACCGCGCGGAACCCGAACTCGTCGGTCGCGCCGTGGACGTGGCCGCCCTTCACTCCGCCGCCCGCGAGCCAGACGGTGAAGCCGTGGTGGTTGTGGTCGCGCCCTTTGCCGTTGCCGGGTGTCCCGGGCGCGGGCAGCTCCACGGCCGGCGTCCGGCCGAACTCGCCGCCGCAGATCACCAAGGTGTCCTCGAAGAGCCCGCGCTGTTTGAGGTCGGTGAGCAGCGCGTCGATCCCTTGGTCGACCTGGCCCGCGAGATTGCGGTGCGCGTCGGCGATCATGTCATGGCTGTCCCACGGCTGGACGTCGCCGTGGTAGCATTGGACGACCCGGACGCCCCGTTCGACGAGCCGACGGGCGATGAGGAGCTGACGCGATTGCGCGGTGTCGCCGTACATCGCGCGGACGTGGGACGGTTCCTTCGAGACATCGAAGGCGTCGGTCGCCGCGAGCTGCATGCGGTAGGCGAGCTCGAAGGACTGGATGCGCGCCTCCAGCTGCGGATCGTCGCCGCGGACACGCTGGTGTTCGGCGTTGATCTCGGCGAGCAGGTCGAGTTGGCGCCGCTGGGCGCCCATCGGGAGCCGCGCGTTGGTGATGTTCTCGATCAGGTCCTCGGGCCGGGTCTTCCGCGTGTCGATGTGCGTTCCCTGGTAGATACCGGGCAGGAACGCCGAGCGCCAGTTCGACACGTCGGACACGGGCAGGCCCGGGCACATGGCGATGTAGCCGGGCAGGTTCTCGTTCTCCGTGCCCATCCCGTAGGTGATCCAAGCGCCGTAGCTCGGACGGGAGAGACGTTCGTCGCCGCAGTTCATCAACCGCATCGACTGTTCATGGTTGGGCGTGTCCGCGTGCATCGAACGGATGAAGCACATGTCGTCCACGTGCCGCGCCGTGCGCGAGAAGATCTCGCTCACCTCGATGCCGCTCTGCCCGTGGCGGCGGAACGCGAACGGCGATGGCAACGCGGCGCCGAGCGGTCGTTCCGTGGTGAGGTTGCCCGAAGGCAGCAACTTTCCCGCGTACTTCGCCAGCGCGGGCTTCGGATCGAAGGTGTCGACCTGCGACGGGCCGCCGTTGAGGTAGATGTGGATGATCCGCTTCGCCCGGCCCCGGAACTGCGGCGGCCGAGGGGAAAGCGGCGTCCCAAGTTTCAGGTTTGAAGTCTCAAGTCGGGGATCTGCGAGCAACCGCGCGTCGCCCAGCACGCCCGCCAATCCGAGCATTCCCAGGCCCGTGCCCATCCGCCGCAACATCTGGCGTCGGGTCTGGAAACGCGGCGGGAGATTTCGGAAGGGATCCATCGCGACGGCAAAATCTGGTGGATATTCTAGCGGCGAGAGAGATCTGGAAAGGGGATTGACTCCTAAAACTCACGCGAGCGAGCTTGAAAGCCACGTTACGATGGCTTACCGGCAAGCCAGCCAAAAGCTGAAAACCAACCGGGATCCGGAGTCGACGTATCGCCAGACGCCTCGTC
>CANGMH010000427.1 GCA_947454005.1 Verrucomicrobiota bacterium | reverse complement strand
GGGGCGGATAAGGCGGTCGGAGTGTGGTGCTACTATCAGATCCTCGACTTGGAAGACGCCTCGCTCTGGTTTGGAACTGGAGGGAACGGAATACCAGCTCAAGATGACACAAAACCGATCTTGGACTGGGACATCGCCAAACCACTACGAAATCTGACGACTAAGATCGGCAGCGGGGTTCCAGGCTACCATATCGGTGTTCCGAGCAGCATCGTGGGCGGTGTCCCGGTTGCACCGCCATACGAGCCCGGTAGAACGGGCCGGGTCGAAGGCACCGTGTCCCATTCATTCCTCCGGAAAGATAG
This sequence comes from Verrucomicrobiota bacterium, assembly GCA_947454005.1. Taxonomy (GTDB): domain Bacteria; phylum Verrucomicrobiota; class Verrucomicrobiia; order Limisphaerales; family UBA9464; genus CAIVQB01. The sequence continues at coordinate 3,256 of CANGMH010000427.1, read as the reverse complement.
GCGTTATGCGCTGACCGCAGGGCATGTCGTGGAGAGCGGCAAGGGATTGGTCTTCGGATGGCGCCATCCAAAGCGTCGTGTGGCGGCGCGGCCCGTGGCGATTTTTCGTCGCGATCCCGATAAGCAGGCGGTGGACGATTATTTCAAGAGACTCGGAGTGACGGGCCGTTCGGTCCCTCCTTTGGGTGGTGGTCCTAGGGACGCAAAGCTATTCGAAGTGGACTGCGCCCTGGCGGAGATCTCCGAGCCTCTGGTGGTCACTGAAGGTGCCTACTCAAGTCTTCCGGTGAGTTCCGGGAAATACTTGCGGGACATCAAGAATGTCGGACCCACGGGTCAACTCCGCTCTCGGAGGTTCTGGCCGGTGGGGGAAGATGTCCTCGCCGTGGGGCCTCAAACCGGGCGTCAACTGGGGCGGGTCCTGGGTTTCGCGGTGTTTAGTGGGTTCTTCAAAAACTACCAAGATTACGCCGTGATCAGCTTGCCCGGATATCAAGTCAGTGCCAGTGGCAACAGCGGGCAGCCGTTTGTGACGGTGCGGGGCAACCACTTGCTTGGTATGCTGTTGAACTCCATCCATCCGGGGAAATTCTTTAGATGCGGCGCGCGTGCCATGGACATACGGCGTGCCCTGGATTTGCTTGAAGAGCAGATGGACCGCGCTTCAGCGGGCCAAAAAGACACGACAACCTAACCATAAATCAAAATGGATGACATCATCATGGACACTCGCAACCAAGACTCCATCGCCACGCAAGTGATCGATGGGAACCAAGTGGTCATACTTCGGGCAGGAAAGAAGCACATCCTCTTGATCGAAGACCAAGATGGATGGGCACATCACGCGACGGTATTGCGTGGCGCAGTGACCTTTGATGGCAGCATCCATGGGCAAGGAGATCAGTTTCCAATCGTTGCACCTCCGGGAAATCAACAGTTCGTCGCCGGTAAAGGCGACTTTGTTGTCCTGGTCTTGGAAGGCCAGATCTTCCCCCCCGGCACGATACATACCAATCCCAAGACTCCGTAGGCCGGTCCTTCTCACGGCCGCAGGTTGAACACCCGCAGCCGTCCGTCCGCGATGACCACGCCGAGCCGGCCTGCGTCCGGTGAGAAGTGGATCAGCCCCACCGTCTGGTCATAGCCGTTGCCGGGGCCGCGAAAGTGCCAACCAAACGGCGGCGTGGCCTCGGTGTCCACCGACCAGAACAACAGGCGCGAGTCGCCGCCGCCGGTCAACAGGCGACGGCTGTCCGGCGAGAACCGGAGCACCGGCACCTGCCGGCTGTGGCCGCGCAGCACCGATGGTTCCCTCGGGGTGTCCGCCTCGCCGATCGCCCCGAGGGACCACAGCTCGACCTCGCCGGACTTCGCGCCGAGGGCCAGCCAGCGGTGGTCCGGCGAGATGGCCAAGGAGAAGGGCTCGCGCCGGGACCGGAAGCGCAGCCGCTCGCGCCCGGAGGGCAGCTCCACCAACACGCCAGCGCCGGCATCATCGGCCGCGGCCGCGAGCTGCCCGTCGGCGGACACCGCCACGGCCCAGACCAGCGAGACCAGGTTCGTGAGCGTGACCGCGGCCTCGCGGCGCGTGATGTCGAAGAAGCGGGCCCGGCCGCCCTCCGCCCCCAGCGCCAGCCAGCGCCCGTCGTCCGATTGGCTCCAGCCTTGGATGGTCGCGCCGGGCCAGACGTTCGTGACCAAGGTCTCGTAGGTGACCGCACCGGGAAGCTGCCGTCGCAGCGACCAGTCGTCTTTGCTGAGGCCGAGCACCGCGCCGTTGGTGGCGAAAGCGACCGGTTGGAACAGGTCGGGGCAGCGCCCGAGCGGGGCGAGCGAAGCGGCATCGAGCACGCTCACGGTGGCGTCGTCCATCGTGGCGGCGATGCGCCGGCCGTCCGGCGAGAAGATGAAGTCACCGAACTGGCCGCTCCGGAAGATGCCGTCGCGCATCGTCTGCCGAGCGGTGCCCGCGGTGTCGAAGGCCAGCACCGCGCCGTCTTCTCCGCCCGAGTAGAGCCGCCGGCCATCGGGTGCCCAAGCGAGCGCCACCACCGGGCCTTCATGACCCAGGAACTGGCGAAGCTCTTCCCCGGTGTCCGCCGCCCACAGGCGAACCGTCTGGTCATCGCCCGCGGTGGCGATGGTGCGGCCATCCGGAGAGAACTGCGCGTCGCTGATGCGCGCGCGGTGGCCGATGAGCCGGCTGAGCAACCGCTGGTCGTCCACCGCATGGACCCGCAGGACGCCGGTCTCTTGGCGGAAAGCGAAGCGGCGGCCGTCGGGCGAGAAGCGCGGCAGATTGGAGTCGTCGGTGGAGGCCTGGAGCAGGCGCGGCGCGGCGGCGCCCGCGGGCCAGAAGTAGAGCGGGAAGCGCCGGCCCGCGCCGACCTCCTGCCACACCACGGCGAGATGCGGGCCGGCCGGCGCGAAGGAGGCCGCCTCCACCAACCGGTCGTCGGCCGGGTGCGGCGGCGTGGCAAAGCCGCCGAGCCGGTCGCCGGTGAGCCCGTCGCGAAGCTCCAGCACGAACTCGCCGTCCGCACCGCGCCGTTGGGTCGACAACGCGGCACCGCCGACCATGCGGCCGGCGGGAGGATCGGTCCAACCGAACGGCGCCGCGGTGGAGCCGGCGAGGAGAGGCAGCACCTGCCAACGCGTGTCGCCGGGGCCGGCCCGGCGGCCCGCGGTGAGCCTCCGGCCATCGGGTCCGAGAGCGCCGAGGCGATCGAGACCGGTGTGGGCCAGCTGGAGCTCTCCGGTTGTCGCACGGCGGAGTTCGACGCGGCCGGAGACATCGAGGAGCGCCACGGATCCTCCGGCCGCCAGCAGGCCGCCTTCGACGATCGAAGGCCCTTTTGGGCGCACGATGGCGGCTTGGTCGCTCGATTCACCGCGCAAGAGGCGGTATTCGAGTCCGGCCAATCCACCGGGTCGGTCCTGCCCATCATGGCGCCGCAGGGCCGACCGGACGGCGGCGATATCATCGACGGCGACGGCTTGGGCCGCCAGATTCATATCACCGATGTAATCCGCGAGGTCCAGCGCGCGGCTCGTCTCCCCGAGCAGCCGGCGTTGGGTGAAGTAGCTGCGCGTGCCGATGGCGGCGACAACGAGCGCGGCGAGGCCTGCGGTGAGCAACGTGACCCGCGTCAGCCGTGCGACCCGGCGGCGCAGCACGGCGAGATCCTTGAGCGAACCGCCGGCCTGGATGAAGCCGAGGTCCTTCAGCAGTTCGTGGGCGGAGGCGTAGCGGCCG
>CANGMH010000426.1 GCA_947454005.1 Verrucomicrobiota bacterium | reverse complement strand
TGGCCAAGGCCTTCCGGGCCTTGGCCGCGCGCGGGACGATGCAGCTCGAGATCTTCCGCTCGCAGAAGCGCGAGAAGGTCGAGTTGGTCGGCGTCGGCGGCGTGGCAGATGCCCCGTAGGCCGTCCGTCCGTCAGCGCCGGAGGAGCGGCAGCACAACTTTGTCGAGTTCCGCCTGGGTCAGAGCGCCGACGTAGCGGGCGACGAAGCGGCCGTCGCGTCCGATGACGAACGTCGTCGGCAACGGGAAACCGGCCGGTCCGGTCGGGTCCATCGGCACGCCACCGAACAGGCCCTGCGTCTCGGCGGACGCGAGCACGACCGGGTAGCGGAGCTTCCGGCGCTCGACGAAGGGCTTCACCACCGCGGCGCCGCCTTCATCCACCGCGGCGCCGATGACGGCGAACCCTTCGGCCTCGTGCGCGGCGTGGAAGGCGTCGAGTTCGGGCAGCTCGCGGACGCAGGGCGGACACCAGGTGGCCCAGAAGTTCAGCAAGACGACCTTGCCGGCGAAGTTCGTCGAGGCCACGGCGCGGCCGTCGAGGTCCGGCATCGTCCACGCCGGCGCCGCCATGGGGCCGACCGGCAGTCGCATGAAGGACGCCCCGCCGGTCCCGCGGGTCGAGAGCCATCCCAGCGCCACGGCGAGCACGACGACGACAAGCCATCTGGAATGGTCGGATCGCATGGCGCGAGACTAGGCGGGGTTTCCGCCTGAGCAAGCGGTCCGCGGCGCGCAGGAGGTCATGGCCGGTGGGGCAAGGCGTCCGCGACCACCTTCTTCCAGACCGCGTAGCCATTGGCGTTCAGGTGCAGGCCGTCCTCACGGTAGAGCTCCGGTCGCATCGAGCCGTCGGGCGCGAGCAGCGGCGTGGCGGTGTCGATGAAACTCAGCCTCGGTTCCTTCTCGGCCAGCTCGCGCAGGCGCCGGTTGAGGTCGCGCTGCTCCGCGAGGAGCCGCCGCCGCGCCGGGCTCGGCTTGATCGCCAGCAGGGCGACCGAAGTGTCCGGGAGCTTTTCCTGGACGCGCCGCAGGAAGGTCCTGAAATCCACGAGGACGGCGTCCACGGTCTTGCCGTCCTGCAGGTCGTTGTCGCCCTCGTACACGACGATCATCGGCGGATGGTACGGCACGACGACGCGGTCGAAGAAATGGAGCAGGTCGCTCATGTGCGATCCGCCGAAGCCGCGGTTGAGGACGGTCCGCCCGGGAAGATCCGCGGTGAGGTCGGACCAGAGCCGGATGGACGAGCTTCCGGTGAAGAGGACGGCGCCGACGGGCGGCGGCGTGCGCTTGTCGACGACCTCGAACCTCCGGATCTCCGGCTCGAACTTATCCGGCGTCCGCGGCTCTCCGGCGGCCCACGTGTCGAGGCTCCAGGACGACATGAAGGTCGCGAGAACGATCCAGCGGAGCAGCATGGCGGAAACGTTCCCCTGTCGTGTCGCGGCGTTCCGGTGCCGGCGTCAGTTCTTCACGCTGGTGCGTTCCGCGAGCCAGATCACATCGGCGTTGTTCGGCGACGCGACATTGAGCGGCATGTCGTAGAATTTGACCGGCTGCACGGTCCGGGGATCCACCCATTTGCGGATCTCCGCGTGGCCGTCGGCGAAGGAGATGCCCGCCGCGCGGTTATGGTAGCTCGCGGGATAGTCGATGATCCGGGCGGTGGCGGGGCCGTCCACCATCTGGTTGGCGTAGCCGCCGGCGTTGATGCTGTCCGGATGCTCGTCGAGCAGGACGTACATCTGGCTCGCGCCCACCGCGGCGATATCGGCGGCCTTGTAGAAGGTCCGGTATTTTTTCTGGCCGGACACCATCGATCCGCCCGGAGGAAGCCATTCGCCGGGACCGCCCATCGCCTGGCTCATGCTCATGCTGCGCACGCGGTCGTACTTCTTGCCGCCCAAGGTCACGCGGCTCTTGTCGGCCGGGCACTTGTAGACCGCCGGTGTGCCGAGATACTTGGAGAACTGGGTGAGCTTGGGATCCAACAGGATCGCCGTGTTCGTGTTGTCGCTCGGGTTCGGCCCGGGCCAACCGAGCCAGCCGCCCGCCCATTGGTAGGGCTCGTCGCGCGAGTTGCCGGGCGCGGTCAGGCGGTCCTGGTTGTCGGTCGGGTACATGATGTGCGCGAGCTGCAGCTGGCGCAGGTTGTTCATGCACGAGATGCCCTGCGCCTTGGTCTTCGCCTTGCCGAGGGCCGGCAGGAGCATGCCGGCCAGGATGGCGATGATGGCGATGACGACGAGCAGCTCGATCAACGTGAAGGCCGCGGGGCGGAGGTTCCGGAATGTTCTCATGGGATGGTTCGGTCAGGCTCCGATCAGGCTCTGGATGACGTCGCCGTGGACATCGGTCAACCGTCGATCGATGCCGTTGTTGCGGAAGGTCAGCCGGGTGTGGTCGATGCCGAGCAGGCGCAGGATGGTCGCGTGGATGTCGTGGACGGTCGTGGGGGCCGAGCGGTCGAGCGGTTTGTAGCCCCATTCGTCGCTCTCGCCGGCGACCACGCCGCCCTGGATGCCGCCGCCGCACAGCCAGTTGGTGAAGCAGTACGGGTTGTGGTCGCGCCCCTTGCCGCCCTGCGAACTGGGCATCCGGCCGAACTCGGTGGTCCACAGGATCACCGTGTCGTCGAGCAGGCCGCGTTGCTTGAGGTCCTCGATGAGCGCCGCGGCGCCGCGGGCGAACCCCGAGGCGAGCGGACCGTGGTCGCGGCGGATGTCCTCGTGGGAATCCCAGTTGCGCCGGGGGAAGCCGTTGTCGTTGCCGCTCCAGATCTGCACGAAGCGGACGCCGCGCTCGACGAGCCGACGGGCGACCATGCACTTGGTGCCGAAGTGGTGCATCTCCTCCTCGGCGTTGATCTCCTTCGGCCAGGTCGGAGGGTCGCGGCGGATGCCGTAGCGCGCGAGCAGGTGGTCGGGCTCCTTCGAGATGTCCATGGCCTCGGGCGCGGCGAGCTGCATGCGGGCCGCCAGCTCGTAGCTCTGGATCCGGGCCTCGAGCCGCGCGTCGGCGGACCGCGTGGCGGCGTGGCCCTCGTTGAGCCGGGCCAGCATCTCGTGGGTCGCGGCCTCGCTCCGTCCCGACACGTAGCGGCCGGACTTGCCGGGGAAGAGGTCGGTTATCGGGTTCTCCCGGCCGGGATAGATGATCGTCCCCGCGTGCTGGCCGGGCAGGAACGCGGAATCCCAGTTCTTCGGTCCGTTCGACGCGAAGCCCCGATGGTCCGGCAGCACGACGAACGCCGGAAGGTTGTCGTTCATGCTCCCCAGTCCGTAGCTCACCCACGAGCCCATGCCGGGGAAGCCCGGCAACTGGAACCCGGTCGATTGGAGATAGGTCGCCTGGCTGTGGACACCGGTCTTGCCGACGAGATTGTGGACGAAGGCGATGTCGTCCACCACGCGGCCGAGGTCGGACACGACGTCGCTCAGCATCTTGCCGGACCTGCCGTACGGCTTGAAATCCCACACGGGCTTCATCCAGGGGCCGAGGCCGTCCTGGAAGGCCTCGACGTGCTCGCCGAAATCGCTCTTCTGGCCGTCGCGTCGGACCAGCT
>CANGMH010000425.1 GCA_947454005.1 Verrucomicrobiota bacterium | reverse complement strand
GGCGCAGAATCGTTGATCGGCCTGCGCCTACGCGTGAACTCGACGGTGAATGGCGAGTGTATTCTTAGGGGCTGAACCCGTAACCGCCGAGGGGACGAGGCGGACTTCTTCAAGCTTCTTGCGGCAGGCGGTCCGGTGAAGGTCAACCCAACCGGAGCTCTACCGCTATTCAGTCCACGTTTTGGCGTTGCCAAGCTCAAATGGTCCCATCTACTGGATTCAGAATGTCGAAAGACGAAACATGGGTCCAACGCGGGGAACGAGAAATCAACGATTTCGGCAAACTGCTGAGGCGGCGGCGATGGGTTGCCATGGTTATTCTCGGTATCTTGGCATTATTCATCGGGTGGAAAGCTGATTGGTTTCATAAGGCTCAGATCGAATCTTTCTCTTCTAGCCGACACGGTGAAATGATTGGATCAACCCTAGCCATCTTAAGTGGAGGACAAGCATCCGTTACTGGCAAAAACGTCGTCATATCTTCCGGCAATCAGGGAACCATCATCAATGGTGACATTCTTGGCGACGTGCCCCGTAAGCTTACCGACCGACAGAAGTCTATAATTCTGCCATTTCTCAAAAATGGGGTAACAGGGAAGGTAATCGTGATGCCCGTCCCGGACCCTGAGGCAACCAACTATGCGAAGGAGCTGTTTGACCTCTTTGTCGCGGCTGGTTATACAACAAATGTAGAATGGGGCTCAATCCAATCTACTGCGTTGCTGCCGGGACTATCCGCTGTTTTTGATGGTGATTTTGATTCGCGAACATTCGCCGGAGGGATTCAATTCGCAATGGCTCAAGCGGGGATTACTCTCCCGTTTAGTAAAGGCCAAATGGGCGGGATGACCAACAGCCTTCATCTTATCATTGGCCCAAAACCGCGATAGGAGCGAATTCTTAATCGCTAGTCGGCCTCGGTACCGAGAACAGGGTTAGGATGCTGCCAAACAATAATCGGGACCAGGCCTCACTGCATCGGCAGCGATAGTTCCAGTCGTCCGGTGCCGCGGAACACGGCGGCCTTCACCTGCTCGCCGGGCTGATGCTCCAGCAGCAGACGGCCGAGCACTCCGCTCTCGCTTACCCGAGACGACCGGCCGTCGAGCTCCACGATCACGTCGTCCTTCTGGAAGCCGGCCTTCTTGGCGGCGGCGTGCTTGCCGTACTCGCCGGCGTGTTTGACGAAGAGCGCCATCGCCTCCTTGTCGATGCCGCGCCGGGCGCGCTCTTCATCCGACAAGTCCTCCAAGAGCAGCCCGCCCAGGGCCATCGCACGCATCTCCCAGGCGCTGACCCGGCGAGAGATGTCCGACTGCTGCCGCCAATCGTCCGGTAGCTCGATCTGCAACGGCCAATCAGCGCCGAGACGCCGCACGAGGGCGCGAACGGAACCGGTTCCGGGCGCGCGATGGAGGACCCAGCTCACATCGGCCACGCTCACCAAGGGTTGGCCCGCCAGCGACACGATGTCGTCGCCCGCCAAAAGTCCCGCCTTCCCAGCAGGTGAACCGGGCACGACGGATCGGACGCGCGCGACCTGGTCCGGCGCGAGGGTGAGCCCGATGGTCCGCGGGTCCGGCCACGGATAGATCCACTCGGTCGGAATCGTCTTCTTCTGGTCGCGGTAGTAGGCGCGGATGGCGTCGCCGATCTGGTGGCAGTGGACGCAGCTCTGCACTACCTTCCCCTCCCAGTCGAGGTTGCGCGTGTACTTGCCGGCGAGTTGCGGGATCTCCAGCGGGTCCTTGAAGGGCAGCGGCGCGCCCTGTTTTCCGGCGAGCGCCGGTTTGTTCGCGGGATAGCCGCGATGGATGGACAGCGCGCTTTCGAGCGCGCGCCGGTAACCGCCGATGGTGGCGTCCTTCGAGTCCGCCTGATGGGTCCACGAGCCGTAGCGGCCATAGACCGTGCCGTCGGCGTTGAAGAAGACCGTGGAGAAGGAGAGGTCGTAATCGACCTGGAAGAGCGACAGGTCGAGCGCGTTGGCGTTCATCACCCGCACGCAGACGAACTGGTCCAGCAGCGGCGTCAGCTCCAGGTCCTGCATCAGCACCCGGGCGTCGATTCCCGCGCAGGCGAGGCACGGCACGCAGCGCAAAGTCACGAGCAACGGCTTGCCCGTGCGCTTGGCCTCGGCGAAGCCCTTCGGGAAGTCGTTGTAGATCCAACGCCGGTCGTGCTCCAGGTGGGCCCGGTCATCGAGCACCGCGCCCTTGCGGTCCTTGACCGTCTCCGCGGGCGACACCGTGGTGAACGCGGCCAACGCCAGCGGCAGCAGCAACGATCGGGCTTCCATGAGGGAGGTGATGGCACGTCCGACCACGGTCCGCAATCGCGGGCCGGGGCGCCTCCGGCACTGGCTCAGTGCGCGGCGGCGAGCACCGCGCGCAGACCGCGGAGTTCCTCGTCGATCGTCGCTTCGTCCGGCGACCGCAGCGTGTCGGCGATCTGCGCGCGAAGGGCGGTGCGGAACCGGTCGCGCAGACGGGAGAGCGCCTGCCGGAAGGCGACGTCGCTCAGGCCCAGCTCCGTCGCCAGACGCGCCGGATCCGGCGGTCCGCCCGAACCCAAAGTGGAGCCCAAGAACGGACGCAAGGCGGTGAACAAGGCGCCGCGGCCGGAAGCCGAATAATCGTCCTCCACCCGGCGGACCGCGCTCGCCAACAACTCAGCGGCCCAGGCGGCCTCGAACTGGTGGACCGGTTCGACGCCGACCGGCTCGGCCTGGTACCGGATCTCCGCCGCTTCCAGATCGAGCGGGATCCGCTCGGCCGTGCCGCCGCGTTTCTCCCGCGTCGCGCTGCGCCGGGCGTCGGCGAGGTCGCGGGCAAATGCCTTCAGCAGGAACGAACGCAGGCGCCCGAGAGCCGGATCGGCTTCGCCGAGCAGGTTGGTTCCCAGCAGGCCGGCGAAGAAGGCCTGGGTGGCGTCCTCGGCGTCCTCGGGCCCGAGGCCGCGACGACGGGCGAAGGCGTAGAGCGGATACCAGTAGAGCCGGCACACCTCGTCGAGCGCGGTGCGCGCCGCAGTCCGGTCGCCGCCGGTTCCAGCGGCGGCGATCACCGACCATCGGGTTGCAGGAAACGTAGAGGTCAAAGTGGACGGGATTGAGACCGGTCCGGTGGACGGGGGCAAGAACGTCCCCTTTCCTCTTTCTCCCTGTCACAACCTCCGGATCTTGGCGCAGTATCCGTGGACCCCATGTCCGATATCGCCTCGACATTGCAGGGATTGGACCTCGACGGCCTGCTGGCCGAAGGGCTGCGTTCCCCGTCGGCCAAGACGCCGGTCGCGTGGGAGCCTCCGGCCCCGGAGGCGCTGAAGGGCGTGGTGCCGGGCCACGAGATCCTGCGGTTGATCGGACGCGGCGGCATGGGGGCGGTCTACGAGGCGCGGCAGACGGAGCTGGACCGCCGCGTGGCCATCAAGCTGTTGCCGCCGGAACTGGGAGCCGACGTGGCCTTCGCCGAACGGTTCCGGCGCGAGGCCCAGCTGCTCGCCCGGCTCCGCCACCCGAACATCCTCTCGGTCTTCGGGTTCGGGCAGAGCGCGGCGGGCCATCTCTATTTCTCGATGGAACTGG
>CANGMH010000424.1 GCA_947454005.1 Verrucomicrobiota bacterium | reverse complement strand
CCTCGGCGGCGACACCGGAGCCGTCGTGGACGAGCGTCCCGTCGTGCGCCAGCACCGGCACCTGATAGTAGGCGCCCTGGGTGAGGCGGATGATGACGCTGCGGTCGGCGTTCGAGATGTCCACCACCTCGAACGCGACGCCGAGCGCCCCCAGCGCCCGCGTGATGGGCAGGCAGTAGGGGCTATGGGGCAGCTGGTAGACGGTGACAGCCACAGCGATCCAGTTCGTCATTCGATAGCTCTGACCGCACCACGAAGTTCCGTGGCGCGACCGGCTAGCTCTTCAGGAACTCCTCCAGCGCCGCGCGGGTGATGCGCCACGCGGAGCCGATCTTCTTGCCCTTGAGCGAACCTTCGGCGAGCGACGCGAGCACGTCGGCCTCGGTCACGCCGAGCTTCTGGGCGACGTCGGCCGGCGAGAGCAGTTCCGGCAACGCACCTGCCCCGGAACCGACGGCACCTGCGGTCGGCGCGGCGGCCGGCGTCCCCTGCGGCGCGCCGAGGATGCCGCCGGGTTGGTTCATGAGCTGGCCGGCGAGGCCGAAGCCCATGGCGAGCTCGGCGGCGCTGCCGGCGGTGCCCGATCCACCGCGGTCCTTGCCGAGGCTCTCGGCGAACTGGAGCTTCACGTAGTCGTTCAGGTTGCCGATCGCAGCCATGCTCGACCGCTTGTCGATGGCCTGCTCGACCTCGGGCGGGACGCTCACGTTCTCGACGATGAAGCTGCCGAGTTCTAGGCCGTACTTCGCCGCGAGGATCGGGTTCAACACCGGCAACAAAGCCTCGCCGAGCTCGGTATAGCGCGTGGCGATATCGAGGACCGGCACCTTGCTGGAGGCGAGCGCATCGGTGAACGCGCTGACCAACCGCGACCGCATCGTGTCCTGGAACTCCTCCAACCGGAAATGCGCGTCGGTGCCGGCGACCTCCTTCAGGAAGGTCTTCACGTCCACGACCTTGAAGTCGTACGTGCCGAAGGCCCGGGCGCGGACGATGCCGAAATCGGCATCGCGCAGCATGATCGGATTGCTCGTGCCCCACTTGTTGCCGGTGAAGAGCCGGGTGTTGACGTAGTAGACGTCGGCCTTGAAGGGGGATTCGAAGCCGTACTTCCAGCCCTTGAGCGTGGACAGGACCGGGATGTTCTCGGTGACCAGCGTGTGCTTGCCCGGACCGAAGGTGTCGCCGAACTGGCCGACATACACGAACTGCGCCGCCTGGGACTCGCGGACGATGAGCTGCGCGCCGCGCTTGATCTCCTTGTCCTGGTCGGGGAACCGCCACGAGATCGTGTCGCGGGAATCGTCCTCCCACTGGATGATGTCCAGGAGTTGCGTCTTGAGGTAATCCATCAGGCCCATAGGTCGTGTCCTTTCAGAGTGGTTGATCCGACTGCGGCGCGAGTTGTCGTCGTTGGCCGACGGGAGCGATAGCGGAATGTCGTCCCGTCGATCCCATCGGCGGCAAGCCAAAAACGACGGACAAAAGAAAGGCAGGCCCCGCAGGACCTGCCGTTCGGAAAAGCTCCTCGCGTCCGCTTCACTTCGCCGGAGCGGGCGCCGGCGCGACGCCCGCGGCAGGCGCAGGCGCGGGTGTCGTCGAGGGCGCCGGATCCGCGGCGGGGGCCGGAGCCGGGGCCGGGGTGGTCTCCGGAGCCGCATGGGCCTTCTTCGCCTTCTTGGCCTTCTTCTTGGGCTTCGGCTCGTCACCGGCGTCCTTGGCGGCCGCTTTGGCGCCGATGGAGGCCTTCACCACGACCTCGTCCTCGCCGGACTTCTCGACCCGTCCTTGGACGTGGTCGCCGGCCGCGACCAAGCTCAGGGTCGCCGGTTTGCCGTCCTTCTCCAGGATGCTGCGCGATCCCAGCCCGATCACGCGCGGCTTGTCCTTGCCCTCGACGGTGAAGGTCATGGCCTTCTTGTCCACGGAGACGACCGTGCCGTGGAACGGGTACGGCTTGCCGGCCTTCACGACACCGTCTTCGGCGGGCTTGGCCTTCTCGGCTTTCGCGGGCTTGTGGGCCTTCGGCGCCTTGTGGGCGGGCGCGGCATCGGCAGGTTTGGCGGCGTCCTGTGCGAACGCGGCCGGGAGGAGGGACAGAGCCGCGACAAGCGCGGCGAAGCGAGAGGACAGGGTCTTCATGGGAGGCGGACAACGGACGCCCAGCCGTCGCGCAGAACGCGACCGAACCCCTCGGCCCACGTGCGACAGGCTGTCGTCACGCGTCGAGCCTTTCCACGATCGCCAGCGCAGGCAACAGCGGAGTTCAGGGGGCCGATCGGCCCCGTGCCTACCCCGGAGCGGCGCCTCCGACAAGCCACGGCGGGTCGGCGTCTCCGGCAAGATCACGAGAATTGTGAAAGCCGTCGCAGTTGCTGATACCGAAGTCCGCACACCTTCGGCGGCATCCCGTCACGCCTTCGCCAGCATCCGGGCCAGATAGGTCCCGGTGTGACTTCCCGGTGTCGTCGCGACGGTCTCCGGGGTGCCTTCGGCGACGATCCGGCCGCCCCCTGCCCCGCCCTCCGGACCGAGATCGATCACCCAGTCCGCGGTCTTGATCACGTCGAGGTTGTGCTCGATGACCACCAAGGTGTTGCCGGATCCGCGCAGCTTGCAGAGGACCTCGAGCAGCTTCGCCACGTCGGCGAAATGCAGGCCGGTCGTCGGCTCGTCCAGCAGGTACAGGACGCGTCCGCTCTGACGGCGCGAGAGCTCGGCGGCGAGCTTGAGCCGTTGGGCCTCGCCGCCGGAAAGCGTGGTGGCCGCCTGGCCGAGCCGCAGATATCCGAGACCGACCTCGGCGAGGGTGACGCACGGCGCGTGCAGCTTGGGAACGGCACGGAAGAAAGACGCGGCCTCGTCCACGGTGAGCTGGAGCACGTCCGCGATATCCAGGCCTTTGTAGGTGATCTCGAGCGTCTCGCGGTTGTAGCGGCGGCCGGCGCACGCCTCGCAGGTCACGTAGACCGGCGGCAGGAAGTGCATCTCGATCTTGATCAGTCCGTCGCCCTCGCATTTCTCGCAGCGGCCGCCCTTCACGTTGAAGCTGAAGCGTCCGGCGTCGTAGCCGCGGACGCGCGCGGTCGGGAGCGAGGAGAAGAGGTCGCGGATCTCGTTGAACATCCCGGTGTAGGTCGCGGGATTGCTCCGCGGCGTGCGGCCGATGGGCGTCTGGTCCACCACCACGCACTTCTCCAGCAGCTCGAGGCCGCGGATCTCGGAATGCGCGCCCGGGGATTCCTTGGAGCCGTGCCACTTGCGGAAGATCGCCCGCCGGAGGATGTCGTCGATGAGCGTGCTCTTGCCGCTGCCGCTCACGCCGGTGACGCAGGTCAACGTGCCGAGCGGGATGCGCGCGGTGACGTCCTTCAGGTTGTTCTCCCGCGCGCCGATGATCTCGATCCAGCCCTTGTCGGCGCGGGGTTTGACGCGGTCCTTCGGCACGGCGATCGACAGGTCGCCGGTGAGGTAACGGCCGGTCAACGAACGCGGGTCCTCGAGGATCTCGGCCACGGTCCCCTGCGCGACGATCTCGCCGCCATGGACGCCGGCGCCCGGACCGAGGTCGCGGAGGCGCCGGAGGGTGTCGAGCAGCCGG
>CANGMH010000423.1 GCA_947454005.1 Verrucomicrobiota bacterium | reverse complement strand
GCAGCAGCGAGAGCAGGCCGTAGCTCTCCGTGCCGGCCTCGGCGGCGATGCGCTGCGCGACCTCGAGCTGGAGGGTGGCGACGAGCCGCTCCGGCGGACCGTCGGCCTCGGCCAGTTCGACGAGGATGGGCGAGGCGACGGAGTAGGGAAGATTGGCGACGAGCTTCCAGGCGGTCCAATCGCGCGGGTTCTCCTGCAGCCAGCGCAGGGCGTCGGCGGTGAGCAGCGTGAGGTCCGGTGTGCCGGCGAAACGCTCGCGCAGCACCTCGACCAGGCGCGCGTCCTTCTCGATGGCGAAGACCTGGCCGGCCTGCGCGAGCAGCAGCTCGGTGAGCGGGCCGAGCCCGGGGCCGATCTCGAGCACGTTGTCCGCGGCGACGACCTCGCCGGCCGCGACGATGCGGCGGAGCTGGTTGCCGTCGTGCAGGAAATTCTGGCCGAGCGACTTGGTGAGCTGGATGCCGCGGAGGTCGAGCCAGCGGCGCATCTCGGAAAGGTTCATAGGATCGACGACGAAGCCGCGAGGACGCGGAGGAGGTTGGGGCCGCGAGGTCTCATCGCTTCGGGACGGCGCGCGTGCGAGGACGCTTGGCACCGCGCAGGACGTCGTGGAGTTCCCGGACGGCGCGGCGCAGCTGCGCGGCGGTGATGGTGAGCGGCGGGGTGAAGCTGAGGATGTCCGAATGCTCGCCTTCGGGCAGGATGATGTAGCCGCGCCGGAGCATCTCCTTCATCGCGGTGATCGCCTCGACGGTGGCCGGCGCTCCGTCCGCGCGGCGCAGCTCGACGGCGGCCATCAGGCCGATGCAGCGCGTCCGGACGTCCAAGCCCGGAAGCGGGAGGGCGAAGGTCGAACGGAGTTCCTCGGCGAACGCGGCGCCCATCTCGGCGGTGCGTTCGATGAGCCGCCTCGACTTCAGCTCCTCGATCTGGGCGAGCGCCATGGCGCATCCGACCGGATGTCCGAGGTAGGTGCTGGTATGGATCGCTTCGCCGGACGAGACGGGCCAGGCGGCGTCCATCACGTCGGCGCGGCCGACGCAGGCGCTGAGCGGGAATCCGCCGGTGAGCGCCTTGCCGAGGCAGATGAGGTCCGGCACCACGCCGCTGTGCTCACAGGCGAACCACCCTCCGGTGCGGCCGAACCCGGTGTAGACCTCGTCGAGGATGAGCAGAGCGCCGTGCTCATCGGCGAGACGGCGGAGCAGCGGGAGGAATCCGTCGGGCGGGATGTGGATGCCGCCGCGCGCCTGGACCGGTTCGACGAGGATCGCGCCGATGGGAGCGTCGCGGAAGGCGCCCCGGATCCCGGCCTCGACGCGGTCGAGCGGGCGGGAGCTCTCGGCGGATGGCTCGTCCCGCGGGAAGGGGACGAAGCGGCCGAACTCGCGCAACTGGTCGAGGAAGCCGCCGCGGAAGTGGTCGCGATGCGTGGCATTGAGCGCGCCGTATCCGAGCCCGTGGTAACCGCCGGTGAAGGCGATCACACCCGGCCTGCCGGTCGCGAGCCGCGCGGTCTTCATCGCCATCTCGACCGCTTCCGACCCCGAGGTGCCGAAGATGGTCTTGCCGAGGGTTCGGACCTGGGATCCGGGATTCCGGCCCGTCGACCTGGTCCACCGTCCGAACGTGAGCGCGCTGAGTTCCTGCGCGAGCCGGGCCTTCAGGGCGTGGGGATGCACGTCGCCCATCGCGTGGAGCAGCGTGCCCATCTGCCTTTTGCCGGCGCGGACGACACGGGGATTCGCATGCCCGGCCGCGGCGACCCCGAACGCTGCGGTGAGGTCGAGATACTTGCGTCCCTCGGCGTCCCAGACGTGGTTGCCCCGCGCCTTGGCCCAGACGATGGGCCAGGTGCCGTCCGGATCGAGGAACGTGACGTTCCGCGATTCGTAGCGGTGCAGCAGGTCGAGCGTCCGGCGGGTGGTCATCGGCGGCGTCCTCACACGCCCCGTTCATCCGGCGGCCAGACGAACTTGTGCATCTGGAGCTGGAAGCGCACCGGCAGACGGTCGGCGACGACGGCCTCGACGAGTTCCTTGCGGGTCATCGCCGTGTGCCCGGGCGGGACCGGCTTGAGCGACTTCTCTTGTTGATGCGGCAGCAGCGGGGCGACCCACGAGAAGAGCAGGGGACAGATGCCGGCGAGCCCGTGCTCGGAGATGACCTGCTTGGCCCACGCGTAGTCCTCGCGGGTGCCGAGCACGAACTTGATCTCGTCGGTCGGTCGGAGGTGCGGGATGTTGGCCCAGCGGTTCCGCGCGACCTCGCCGCTGCTCGGGGCCTTGAGGTCCATGATGCGGCGGATCCTGAGGTCCAGCACCGAGATGTCGTGCGCGCCGCTGGTCTCGACCAGCACGGTGAAGCCGTCGTCGCAGAGCCGGCGCATGAGATCCGCCGCGTTCGGCTGGAGCAGCGGTTCGCCGCCGGTGAACTCGACCAAGGGCAGACGCGGGACGGGGAACGCGGAACGGGGAACGGAGGGAGCGGCGTACGGGGCGGCGAGGCGGAGGACCTCGGCGTGCACCTCCTCGACCGGACGTTTCTTGCCTTCGGTGAAGGCGTACGCGGTGTCGCAGTAGGAGCAGCGGAGATTGCAGGCCGTGAGCCGGACGAAGACGCACGGGAGCCCGGCGAAGGTGCTCTCACCTTGCAGGCTCAGGTAGATCTCGTTGACGACCAAGGACGCGGACACGCGACCAGACTACGGCCGGGCCGGCACCGGGCTCAAACCCGTTCGCCGTCCGTCTTGGGCTCCGACCGGTCCCGGGCAGGGAGCGGAGTTCTGGCAGATCTGGCGTCCGGAGAAGGCCTCCGCGGTCGATCCGAAGGCCGGGACGGAGGCCTCGGCCTTGGGCTTCGGACGGTCGTGGTTCCGTTCGCGATCTTTCCAGCGTTGCCGTTCCAGCTCGTCGAACTTCACCTGTTGCTCGGGCGTGAGGATGGCCCGGATGCGTTGGCTGCCCTCCTTCATGCGCTCGCCCATCTTGGCCATCTGCTGGCGCCGGTCGGCGTCGAACTCCTCCATGTTCTTCCGGACGATGGGGTCGAGCTGCTGTTGCTGGGCCGGGGTGAGGTCGAGCTTCGAGGTGAGGTCGTTGCAGATGTGGGCGCGCATCGCCTCGCGGTCGAAGGGACGGACGATCGGCTTGCGGCCGTAGCCGTAGCCGACGGCGCCGCCCGCGAGCGCGCCGATGAGGAAGGTGGCGGCGACGTAGGCGACGGCGGCGAGCTTGGTGGTGGGCGCCTTCATCGGAGCATGGCGACGTTCATCTCGGCGTTGGTGAGGGCGAACTCGTCGGTCGCCTCGCTCTGCACGCCGCGCCAGCTCAGGCCGACGGCGACGATGGCGACGGCGCAGGCGCAGGCGAACCCGTAGCGGAAGAAGCGGAGCAGCGCGGCGATCTCGCCGGAGCCGTCCGCGCGGCCGGCGCGCCACGCGGCGAGCACGCGGGCCTCCACGGCGAAGGGCAGCGTCGCGGAGGCGGCGGGCACGGGCGCGGAGGCGGCGTTGCGGAGCAGGCGTCCGAGCCGGTGGTCGAGGTCGTTCATGGCTTGGTCTCCTTCAAAAGTTGCGCGAGGTGCTGCTTCATCTTCTGCCGCGCCCGGAAG
>CANGMH010000422.1 GCA_947454005.1 Verrucomicrobiota bacterium | reverse complement strand
GTTCGAGCATGTCGCGGAGCTCGCCGAGATGTTCCACCACGAGATCGGGACCGGCCGTCCGGAGCTGCGCGAGCGAGTTGTACCCGGTGAGCACCGCGACGCTGCGGATCCCGCCGTGGCGGGCGGTCTCGATGTCGTGCTCCATGTCGCCGATGAAGACCGTCTCCTCCGGTCGCAGCCCGTGGTCGGAGAGCAGGTCGGCGATCTTGGTGCGCTTGTCGGCGATGCCGGTGTAGGGCTTCTGGATGAACCGGCCCAGGTCGGTGGTGTCCGCCTGGTGCGCGTAGGCCGTGGGATGGACCGTGCTCAGGAGGAAGGTGCGGAACCCGCGGGCCTCGCAGTACTCGAGGAACCCGCGCGCGTGCGGGAGCGCCACGACCGATTCCTGGCATTCCATGAACTTCGCGCGGAACCAGACCTCGAGTTGGTCGAGCGGGACATGGGGGACGTGCTGGTCGTAGAAGCCGCGGTACGGCAGCCGGAACTCGGCCCGGAACCGCTCCAGCGACAGCGGCGCCACTCCGGCCTGCTCGAAGATGTGGTTGCTGGCTTCCCAGACGGCGGGCAGGTCGTCCACCAGCGTGCCGGACCAATCGAAGATGACGTTGCGGACCATGGGCGCGGCGACGGTAGGACGGTTCGACGCGAAGTCGAACGGGGAATATCCGGCGTCCTCCGCGGGCCTCGGGCCGCGTCGTCCTGTAAGTTTTCTTCGCGGCGCCCGACTGCTGCCCTAAGATGCACCGCGGACCCTCCCGGTGCCGAAATGAGCTGGAACATGAAGACCACCACGATCGCAGGGATCACCACCGCCGCTTTGATGCTGGCATTCGGCCTCTTCGCCTTGGCGCGCGGCGCGAACCGTGCCGTCGACGACCATTCCCCCCGGACCACCACCCAAACGCCCCCGACCATGACCGATCCTGCCAAGACCGACCCCACGAACACCGAGACCGCGATCTTGGCCGGCGGATGCTTCTGGGGCATGGAGGAGATCATCCGGAAGATCCCGGGTGTCGTGTCGACCACCGTCGGCTACACCGGTGGCACGTTGAAGAACCCGAGCTACGAGCAGATCTGCACCGGCGGGACCGGCCATGCCGAGGGGTTGCAGGTCGTGTTCGATCCGAGCCGGCTGACCTACGAGCAGTTGCTGGGGTACTTCTTCCGGATGCACGACCCCACCACCTTGAACCGCCAGCACAACGACGTCGGCACCCAGTACCGCTCGGCCATCTTCTACAAGGACGACGCCCAGAAGCAGACCGCGGAAAAGGTGAAGGCCCAGGTCGACAAATCAGGGCGTTTCAAACGCCCGATCGTGACCGAGATCACCCAAGCGTCGGAGTTCTATCCCGGCGAGGCGTACCACCAGAAGTACCTGGTCAAGAACCCGGGCGGCTACAACTGCCACGTGCTCCGCGACTGACGCAGGCTTCTCGCAAAGGGCATTCCCGGCTCGCCCGGCCGCGGCCGATCGGTCCAAGATCGGGAAAATGCGACAGGGGATGGTCTTGGACAAGGTGGTGTTGCTCGGGCGCACGTTGGAGGAGTATCGGCGCTACTTCGCCCTCGATATCGACGCGCTCCGGGGCAAGGAGATCCTGGACGTGGCTTCAGGCGTCAGCTCCTTCACCGCGGAGGCGTGCCGGGCCGGATTGAAGGCCACCGCGTTCGACCCGATCTATGCCTTGCCGGGAGAGTCCATCCGCCAGCGGTGCGGACCCGATCTCGACCAGGTGATCGACGCCGTCCGCGGCCTGAAGACCTATCGTTGGGAGTTCTACCGTTCGCCCGAGCGTCTCCGCGGCTTCCGTGAGCAAGCATACCGGACCTTCCTCGACGACTTCGCGGAGCACGGGGGCCGACGCTACGTCCCGGGATCGTTGCCGGTGCTGCCTTTCGCCGACGGTCAATTCGACCTCACGCTCGTCTCGTACCTGCTCTTCGTCTACGAGGACCATCTGGACCACGAGTTCCACAAGCGGTCTCTGCTCGAGATCATGCGGGTGACGCGCGGCGAGGCCCGGTTGTATCCGACGGTCACCTTTGAAGGGGTGCCGTGTTCCTATCTGGACCGGTTGTACACCGATCCGGACATGGGGCATCTCGGGTTCGAGATGGTGCCGACCGACTTCGAGTTCCTCGTCGGATCGGACCGCTACCTCCGGGTCTTCCGGCGTTGAGTTGTTTTACCGGAGCACGCTGGATCGCATCGGGTCTCGGTGAAGCCGCGATCGTCGTCGGACTTTCTGCCGGGCCGGTGACGTCGGGAAGTACCGGATACGGCAGCCGGCTGATATGGGCCGGTTTCGCCGGTGCGAGGGCAAACAGAACTTCTTCGCGGTTTGGATTCATGGGGAAGTCATCCTGAGGGTTTGGCTGCTTTCACTTCGCGTCCGGCTCGGGCAGGGGGATGCCTTTGGCCATGAAGACGGTCCCCGCTTCGCGCTGCCGGGTTTCCGCCTGATACGTAAACGGCCAATTAGGGCCGCGGTCATGGCCGGGCTTGTCCCCGAGCGCCAGCTTCAACTGGGTGCGGGCCTGGGCGAAGTCGCGGCGGGCCTCCTCCGCGCGCCCGAGTTCGGCATCCAGCAGCGCCCGCATAAATAGCGAGGGAGCCTGCTGGGTTGGATCCGTTACTTGTTGGCGCCCCGGCCGAGAAATCGGCGGGGCAAGGAATCTGTCCAGCAGCACCAGTGCCTCGGGGTAGCGATGCTCGCGATAGGCCAAGGCCGCGTTGACCCCGTTAATATGGAGATTGCTGATCGTCGAGCCGTCGTCGGCCCGGTCCAGCAAGACTCGCGCCATGGCCAGAGTTCTATCATCCATGGGTTGTTGATACAGTCCCGCCACAACCATGAGGGCCGCTTGCCCCTCGACCGTCGAGCCGAAACGCAGCCAGCAAATCCGGATGAGTCGCTCGAAGGAAGCAGGGTCGCCGACGCTGGCCGCGATCCAGGCAGCTCCCAACCAGTCTCGAACATCGGAAAGCGGGTTGGTGGCCACGGCCTCGAAGATCGGCAACGCTTCCCGGGCGTTGCCGGAGCGGGCCAGGACCTCTCCGCGCCGCACATCCAGGCGGACCTGATCCGTCGGCGAACCGCCGTGGGTCTTCAGCCACCGGCCTTGCTCTTCCAGGCTCGCGGTCGCCTCCGTGAATCGGTCTTGCAGACAGAGGATGTTGCTCAGTTGCCCAACCAGCGCCCAGTAATCATCCCGCACCTCCGCTTCCAAGGCGTGCATTTTCGCCAGGGTCTCGCGGGCGACCTGCTCGGCCCGCGCGGGATCGGCCCGTGCCATGATTCCAGCAAATCTATTCTCCACTTGGATCTCCAAAGCCGCCGGAGCCGGGGCATGGAGAATCAGTTCTCGGGCTTCCACAATCGCCGCCTCCGCCGTGTCCGACTTGCCCGCAGACTCAAGCCACCCGGCCTGCCACCACCGGCAACGTGCGGCGAACGCCTGAGGGTGTCTCGATTTGGTGGACAGTTGCGGGGCAAGGGGACGAGAAAGCGACCATGCCGAACGAACAGCCGAGACGAACCCGACGGACCTTTGACGAAGCCTTCAAGCGCGACGCGGTGGCGTTGCTGCTCAAGGGTGGCAAGCAGG
>CANGMH010000421.1 GCA_947454005.1 Verrucomicrobiota bacterium | reverse complement strand
CCATCGGAGCTGGCGTCCGCTCGGCTGGCTGGTGGTGTCGCTCGGGCTGACGCTCGGGCTGACGCTCGCGGCGGGCGGTCTGATCTTCGGGACGTTGAACGTGGTGAGCCTCGGTTTCGCGGCGATCCTGCTGGGCCTGGCGGTGGATTACGGTCTCGTCGCCTATCAGGAGGCCCGCGACGGAGCACGGGAGGAAGCAGGGGAGAAGGGGGGCGGGGGAGAAAAGGTGAAGGAGGCGCTGCGCGAGCGATCGTCTCCGTCCACGTACCCCGTATCGACCGCGGCCCGGCTCCGCCGGGTCCGGCACGAGGTCGCGCCCGGGATCGGGTACTCCGCGATCACCACGGCCGGCACGTTCCTGCTGCTCGGTTGCGCGGGATTGCCGGGCTTGGCGCAGCTCGGGGTGCTGACGGCCCTGGGGTTGTTGATCGGCGCGGTGGTGATGCTGTGGTTCTACCTGCCGCGCGTGGCCGACGTGGCGCAGGCGCCCCGACCGCTCCTTGCCCGGCACGAAGGCGCAGGCGTGCGCAAGCCGCCGGGACGTCAGGGGTCCTTCGGGCCGACGCTGCTTCTCGTGTCCTTGGTCGCGGGTGCGCTGGTGTGGCGGGGCATCCCGCGGCTCACGTCCAGCACCGAGCCGCTGCGTCCGCGCCAGAGCCCGGCCTATGCCGCGATGGACGTCCTGAAGACGCGGCTCGGCCGGACCAACGAGCCGTCGTGGCTGATCTTCAGCGGCGTCGATGCGCCGACGGTGGGAATGCAGCTCGCCGCCACGGAGACCGCGCTGACGTCCGCGAAGGAGCGCGGCGAGGTCGGCTCTTTCAATCTGCCGTCCGCGTTCTGGCCCCGGCCCGACCATTCGGTTGTAAACCGCGCGACCCTGGACGCCTTGGCCCGTCGCTCCGAGGGATTCCATCGCGCGGCGGAGTCCGCCGGCTTCACCTCGAACTCGATCGCGTTGGCGGACGGCATCTTCGCGGCGTGGCGTGCCGGATCGATCGCCGAGGCATCGGGCTGGCCGACCAACGCGACGGCCCGATGGCTCACGTCGCAATTCGCCGCCCGTGCCCCGGATGGCCGGTGGCTCGCGCTCGGCATCGTCGGGAAACTCCCTGGTGCGACGTCGCGGCCCGGGGATCTCCGGCTCCCGGACGGCGTGACGGCGACGAGCTGGGATTCCCTCGGCGGCGCGCTGCTGGCGCATGTCTCGCATCGCGTGGAGTGGCTGACAGCGGCGATCGGCGGCGTGTTGGTTGGGTTCCTTTGCCTCGCGTTCCGTCGCTGGCAGGAAGTGCTGCTGGGTCTCGCGGCGCTCGGCCTGAGCTTCGCGTCGTTGGTCGCGGTGATGGCGTTGCTCGGATGGTCGTGGAACCTGCTGAACCTCGTCGCGCTCCCGTTGCTGCTCGGTTCGTCCGTCGATTCCACCATCCATGTCCAGCTCGCGCTGCGGCGCGATCGGAGCCGGCGCGCGGGCACCGGAAACGATGATCACGTGGACACCGACGGGACGACTCCTCGGCTCCCTTGTTTTCCGGCCCCCTTCCGCTCTCATCTGGCGTCCACCCGCAAGGCGTTGTTGCTGTGCGCGGGCGCGAACATCGCCGGGTTCGGCTCCCTCGCCTGGAGCAGCAACGCTGGCCTGGCCAGTCTCGACCTCGTCTGCGCGGTCGGTGTCGGCTGCGTCTTCATCGTGTGCGGCGGCCTGTTGCCCTTGTGGTGGCAGGCCGTCTGCGGGGGCGAGGAGCGGCGGTCCGAGGCGGATGAAAGAGAGGCGGCCCTCCCACCCCTGCCGTCCATCCGCGGGAGCGCTCAGCGGACTGGCGAGAAAAGTTCCCGCCATGGACCCGCCGCCGGGCGCGGGTCGTCGCCCAAGCCTTCGTCGCTCTACGGCGCGCGGCTTTGGCGCGCCGGTGGGTGGCTCGGACGGATCCTGCCCGAACCGCTCTGCGTCGCGTTGGCGAGGTCCGCCGCGCTCGCCTACCGCATCGCGCGTCCGGACCGCTTCGAGGTGGTCGTGGAGAACCTGTTGCCGGTCCACGGCGGCGACCGCGAGGCGGCGACCCGTGCCGCGAAGGCCAACTTCGCGAACTTCGCGCGCAAGCTGGTCGATCTCTGGCGGCACGAATCCGGCGTCCCGCTCGGCGAGCGCGCGCAGGTGGGCGAGGGATGGGAGCACTTCCTCGCGGCGACGAGGACGGGCCGCGGCGTGCTCCTGGTCACGCCGCATCTGGGCAACTGGGAGTTCGGTGCGCCGCTGCTCGCGCGCCGCGGCGTGGAGCTGCTGGTGCTCACGGCGCCGGAGCCGGGCGACGGGTTCACCGAGCTGCGGGCCGAGGCGCGGCGTCGGCAGGGCATCGAGACCCTCGTGGTCGGCGAGGACCCGTTCGCGTTCGTCGAGGTGGTGCGGCGGCTCCAGGACGGCGGCGTGGTCGCCCTGCTGGTGGACCGTCCCGCCGCGGGGCGCGCGGTCGAGGTGGAGTTCTTCGGCCGGCCCTGCCTCGCGAGCATCGCCGCCGCGGAGCTGGCGCGCGCGACCGGATGCATCGTGTTGCCGGTCTTCGTCGTCGCCGAGGGCCGCGACCACATCGCGCACACGCTTCCGCCGATCGAGCACGACCGCCGCGAGCTGGGCGACCGCGCCGCGCGGATCCGGTTCACCGGCCGGATCCTGCGTGCGTTCGAGCCGGCGGTGCGTAGGTTCTCGGCGCAATGGTTCCATTTCGTCCCGGTATGGCCGGCCGCCGCTCCCCGGATGCCGGAGAAGAAGGAACGGACGTGAGGCGCGCATCGCCACGTCTCCTCCGGGCTGCCTTCGCCGGCGCGTTGCTCGTCGCTCTTGCCCGCGCTGTCGCCGGTTCCGCGGCCGATGCCGACGCGGTGCTGGGACGATGGCTGTCCGCCCAGACCAACGTCACGACGTGGTCGGCGGATCTCGTCCAGACCCGCCATCTCAAGGCGTTGACGCAGCCGCTCACCGCCACCGGCCACGTGTGGTTCGCCGCGCCGGACCGTTTCCGCTGGGAACTCGGCCAGCCCCCGCTCTCGGTCGCGCTGCGGGCCGGCGACGAGCTGCTCGTGCTGGCGCCGAGACTGAAGCGCGCCGAGCGGTATCCGTTGGCCGAGGCCGCGCAGGGCCCGATGAAGGACGCGCTCGCCCTGCTCGACACCGGCTTCCCTCGCGATGCCGCGGAGTTCCGCCGCCGGTTCGACCTGCTCTCGCTGTCGGAGGAAGGGGCGACCTACGCGATCCATCTCCGGCCCCGGTCGGCGTCCGCCCGCAAGCTCTTGCCGGAGATCACCGTGGTGGTGATGGCGGATGGCTTCGCCCTCGCCGCGACCGAGCTGCGGTTCGCGGACGGCTCGCGGCTGCGCAACGATTTCACCAACGCGGTGAAGAACGCCGCCATCGGGCCCGATCGTTTCACGTCACCGGTCGACGCGACGTGGAAGGTGACCGAACCGCTGAAGAAGTGAGCGCTTTCCGCCGACAACGTCCTTGCCTATGACCGACGCACTCTCCCGCCTCCCGCACGGACCGGAGTTCCGGTTCGTGGACCGCTTGTCGACGCTCGAGCCCGGCGCGAGCGGCGCGGCCGAGTTCACCCTGCGCGGCGACGAGGCGTTCT
>CANGMH010000420.1 GCA_947454005.1 Verrucomicrobiota bacterium | reverse complement strand
GGTATCGCCAAGTATGTCGCGGTCGAGGTGGACCCGGTGGGTTACTCCAGCATCAGCGATACGCAGGGCGCGGCCACTGACAACCGCATCGCGGTCAACGTCACCACGCTCACCGCCTTCACCGGCAACAACTTCTTGGACGACCTGATCGACACCACGAACTACGTGCGGGTCGGCAACCGTATCTGGAACGACAACGGGGCCGGCACCGGAGGCGTGGCCAACGACGGTCTGAGGAACGGAACCGAACCGGGCATCGACGGCGTGACCGTTCAGGTCTTCGCGGCCGATGCGTCGGGCTATCCGACCGGCGCGGCCTTGGCGACGACGGTCACCGCCAGTGGTGGTTATTACTCGTTCTTCCTGCCGGGGGGCGACTATGTGATCAAGGTCCCGGCGAGCAACTTTGGTTCAGGTCAGCCGCTCTCCGGCTTGTACAGCAGCGGTACCAGCACGGGGACCCTCAACGGCGTCGATCCGGATTCGAATCCGGCCGACAACGACGACAACGGTTACAACGCGGTCGTCCCCTCCTCGACCGGCGTCTGGACACCGGCCTTCACCTTGACCGCCGGCAGCGAGCCGACCGGCGAGGCCGACCTCGGACCCGGTGACAACGGGGTCACGGACAACAAGGCCAACCTGACGGTGGATCTCGGGTTCGCGAGCCCGGCCCCGACCGCGATCAAATTGAGTTATGTGAAGGGCTGGTGGGCGGACGGCCAGGTGACGGTGGAGTGGGAGACCGTGAGCGAACTCAACACCTTGGGCTTCGATCTCTACCGGCTGACGCCTGGCGGACGCGTGAAGGTCAACACCGGCTTGGTGGCGGCGCTGAACGTGGAAAAAGGCGGCGTGTATCGTGTCGGCGAGGCGATGGCGAGACCGACGGATGTGGTGCGCTATGTCTTGGTGGAGCACGAGACCACGGGCAAGCAGATCGAGTACGGGCCGTTCGATGTGACCGCGGCCCTAGCGGCGCAGGTGACCGGTATCCACGTCGTCGATGACGGATTGGAACTGGAGTTCACCGGCGAGCTCGGGGCGGCCTACGTGATCGAGGTGACCGACGACATGGTGCACGGGCGTTGGGTGCCGCTCGGAACCTACCCGACCGATGCGGCGGGCCGCATCCAATTCCAGCAACCGTTCACGGAAGGCGAACCGGCGCGTTTCTACCGGGCTTTGCGTCCCTGAACCGCGGACCTCCGATCTGACATCAAGATGAAGAACCAATCGCTGAAAAAGCTGGCCGTGACGGCGGGGCTTGCGGGTCTGGCGATGTCGGCGCGGGGCGCGACGATCGTGCAGACCTTCTCGCAGACGTACGCGTTGACGGCGAGCCCGCTGGGATCTGCGCCGACGATCAACGCGACGTGGAACGTGTCGCAGTACAACGGGTTCGGTGGATTGACGTCGTTGACGGGCGTGCAGTACGACGTGGCGACGCAGATCTACTACCGAGGGACGTTGGTGGCGTTGTCGGCGAGCCAGTCGTACCAGGTGCAGGTGCGGAGCGATTTCAACTTCAACCTGCCGGGGACGGCACCGGACATCGCGTCGGTGGATCCGACGATCACGACGAGCTCGGCGACGAGCCCTGGATCGGCGTTGACGACGTTCAACGCGCCGTCGACGTATCCGACCGCGGCGACGGCATCGGCGAGCGCGACGCAGGCGGTGCTGGCGGGGGATTTGGGGACGTACGTGGGATCGGGCACGGTGCCTGTGGTGGCGGCGGGATCGCTGCTGACCTCGGCGTTGGGCGGGTACCACAACACCAGCGACCTGGGCCTGACGACGCCGTATGTGTTCGTGAACAACGCGAAGGTGTTCCCGATGTTCGGCCTGCAGGAGTACAGCCTCGTGGCGACCCTGACGGTGACGTACACCGTGCCCGAGCCGGGCACCTATGCCGCCATCGGCTTCGTCGCCCTCGTCGCCGGCCACCAAGTGCTCTCCCGCCGCAAGCGCCTCACCGCCCTGGTGTCGGCTGCCTGACCCGGTACCGGTCGATCCCGGTCCCGCTGGGAGATCGGACTTTCTGGTCCGCTCTTGGCGGATGCAGCGACCCGCGCCTTTCCTCCTACGGCCGATATCACGGCGGGCCCGCCGCGCGGGTCGGAGGAGCTTCCCTCCCGGTCAATCTTCGGACATCGCCTCCACGTCGCGCCCCGTCGCCTGTTTCACGCGGTGTCTCCATTCGTCGGCTGTCACCGTGACCGGCTTGGCGCGACAGACCTTCTCGAAGCCGGGGAAGCTCCAGAGGTTCGGGAAATCCCGGCACTGCTGCGGTTTCACCGCGTTCACCCGGCAATCATCGCCGTCGAGGAACACGCAGGCGCCCCCGGGCTGGTCCACCAGCGCGAGGCCGTTCCGCGCGGCGTTGATCCGCGTGTAGCGTTGGATGAAATCGTCCTCGCCGAGCCCGAGGAACGTCGCCAGGCGCGCGATCTCGGCATCGGTCAGCTTCACCTGCCCCGGCCAACGACAACAAGCGGTGCAGCGGTCGCACTCATGGAAGATCGGCACGCGCGGAGTGGACAACGAAAGCGCGACGACGCAAAGGAAGAGGATGCGACGAAGGGATCATCCGCCCCCGAGGGTCGCCTCTCTTCTCCGCGTCTCCGGCGTCCTTTCCCGGGTCAGACCACCCGCGCCGGCGGCGCCTTCACGAAGGCCGCTTCCCGCAGATAGACCGGCGCCAGGCTCTCGGCCGCGACGAACTCGCCGCGATCCTCGGCCGCTCGCGCGATGTCCGCGGCGGCCGGGAACAGCTCGGAACCGCCGCCCAGCATGCGCAGGACCTCGGGGCCGGCGACCGCTTCCCCCGCGGCGATCCGCGCCTTCAACGCGTCGCCCGAGGCCAACCGGATCGGCTCCATAAGGCGGCCGTGTTCCGCGACGGCGACCGCGAACTCGCCGCGCTGCGCGTCCGCGGCAAGCAGCACCGGACCGGACGCCAGCGCCTTCGCCGCCACGGCCATCGCGTCGAAGCCGGTCACCGCCGACACCTTGGCTCCGTTCGCCAATTGCCAGCCCTGCGCGACCGAGATCGCGAGGCGCACCCCGGTGTAGCTGCCCGGCCCGATGCCCACGGCGACGCATCCCACGGCGTCGCGATCGACACCGGCGCGGGCCAGGACGTCCGCGATCATCGCGAACACCGGGGTCGTGCGCGTGGCCTGATGGACGACTTCGGCCAGGACCGCGCCGTCGCGCACGACGGCCACGCTCCTGCGGTCGGTGGAGAACTCAATCGCCAACGTCGTCATAGGTGATCTGTCGGGAGTGTTCATCGAGGGTGGCGATATGGATGCGACGGAAGCCCGCCGACGTGCCGGCGTCGCCGCACCAGCGCTCGATCCATTCCACCACGGCGACACCGTCGGGCCGGGTCACATATTCTTCCAACCCGGCGCCGCGGACCTCCTCCGCGGAACCGAGCCGGTAAAGGTCGAGGTGGAACAGGCGCAGGCGCCCTCCTTCGTATTCGTTCAGCAGCGCGAAGGTCGGCGAATGGACCCGGCCGCGGCAACCCAGTCCGCGCGCGAAGCCCCGCACCAGCGCCGTCTTGCCCGCGCCGAGGTCGCCGCTCAATCCGAAGACGCTGCCGGTCCGGGCCGAACGGC
>CANGMH010000419.1 GCA_947454005.1 Verrucomicrobiota bacterium | reverse complement strand
CTCCCGACAGGCGCGGACCTATGTCCGCGCCTTTTTTCGTGCCCGCTTCCCGCCACCGCACCTTTGAGATAGAAACAATCCGATGACCTCCGCCGTGATCGTCGCCGCCGGACGCGGCACCCGCATGGGACCCGGGATCGACAAGCTCTTCCTCGAGGTCGCCGGCGCGCCCGTCATCGCCCACACGTGGCGGCGTTTCGATTCCGTCGCCATCATCGACGAACTGTTGCTGGTCGTCCGCGAAGGCATGCAGGACGCGTTCGCCGAACTGGCGGTGCAGCACGGGTTCCGCAAACCGTTCCGCCTCGTCCCGGGCGGCGCCGAGCGGCAGGACTCCGTCTGGAACGGTTTGGTGGCCCTCGATCCGCGCGCCGAGGTCGTCGCCATCCAGGACGGCGCCCGCCCCTGCACCGATGCGGATCTCGTCGGGCGTTGCCTCGCGACCGCCCGGGACCGCGGTGCCGCCGTCGCCGCCCAACGCGCGGTCGACACCATCAAGGAGACCGATGGGGGGACGCAGATCGCGCGGCATCTCGACCGCTCGAGGTTCTGGACCGTGCAGACCCCGCAATGCTTCCGGGTCGAGGTGATCCGCAGGGCGTTGGAAGCCGTCCGCTCGGCCGGCAAGCAGGTGACCGACGACACCGCGGCCTGCGAGCTGATCGGTCAACCGGTCGAGCTCGTCGACAGCACCGCCCCGAACCCCAAGGTCACCGCGCCGTCGGACCTTCCGTACATCGACCTCTTGCTGCGACAAGGCGGGTAGACGGAGAGCACCGCGCACATCCGGCTCAGGCGGTCAGGGCCCAGCCGGGCTTGATCTCTTCGTCGAAAGCGGTCGGCGCATGATCTGCACGGACTTTCCGTTCGGCGAGGATCCCCACCATCGCCGCGTTGTCGGTGCAGAGCGCCCGGTCGGCGAGGCGGAGGTCGAAGCCGCGCCTCGAACAGCGCGCCTCCAGCTCGCGCCGAAGCGCCGAGTTGCACGTGACGCCGCCGCTGGCGGTGATGCACCGGACACCGAGCATCTTGGCCGCGCGCACGGTCTTCGCCGCGAGCACCTCGACGATGGCCGCCTGCACGCTCGCGCACAGGTCGCGCAAGGCCTGGGAATCGTCCGCGAGCCCCGGACGCTTCTCCAAGAAATAGCGCACGCTCGTCTTCAGGCCGCTGAAGCTGAAGTCGTGGCCGGCGTCCGCCAGCATGGGCCTCGGGAAATCGAATGCCCCGGGATTCCCCTGCGCCGCCAACCGGTCGAGCACCGGGCCACCGGGATAGGGCAGACCGAGCAGCTTCGCCGTCTTGTCGAAGCACTCGCCGGCCGCGTCGTCGAGCGTGCCGCCGAGCACGACGTGGTCGAGCTCGCCGCGGACGTGGACCAGCAACGTGTGGCCGCCGCTGACGATGAGCGAGACATTGGGCGCGAAGCGGTCGAACTGCGCCCGGGGTGGTTCGCCGCCGATCCAAGGCGAGTAGAGGTGCGCCTCGTGATGGTTGATCCCGAAAAGAGGCCGCCCCAGAACGAACGCCAACGCCTGCGCCGAGGTGAACCCGGCCATCAACGCCGCCGGCAGCCCCGGCCCGCGCGTCGCTGCGACGGCGGAGACATCCGACAACGTCGCGCCGGCCTGCGCGAGCGCAGCACGGGCGACAGGCAGCAAGTTCCGCAGATGTTCCCGCGTTGCGAGCTCCGGCACGACGCCCCCGTACTCGGAATGGAGCGGGATCTGCGAGGCCACGACGTTCGCGAGCACGCAGCCGTCACGGATGACGGCGACGCTGGTCTCATCGCAGGAAGTTTCGAGGGCGAGGATCATCGGGAGTCGTCCGGTGATGCGGACGGTGCCGTGACATGGCTAGGCACGCCGTGGTTCAGTGAAGCGGCAGGCCCAAGGGCCGAAGAGGAACGGTTCTTCACCGCAGCAACGGCTTCGCGGCCTTCTCCTGTTTCTCGGCCGGGCGCTGACCGAAGAGGTTGATCCCCTTGAGGAGATCGAGCGCGCGTTCGAGCTGGGCGTCGCGGTTGTCGGCCACCAGTTCACGGAGCTTGTCGCGCTTGTCCGCGTCGTAGCTCTTGAGGACCTCGTCCACGTTGGTCATGCCGCCGGGCAGACGGCGCAGCTGGATCGCGGCCTCCTCCTCGTCGGTGACCGGCACGAGGATGTCGGGCGTGATGCCCTTCTCGTGGATCACCTTGTGGCTGGGTGTGTAGTATTTCGCGGTCGTGAGCCGGAGCGCGGAACCGTCCGGCAACGGCAGGATGCTCTGGACGGACCCCTTGCCGAAGCTCTGCTCCCCGACGACGACGGCGCGCTTCAGGTCCTGGAGACAACCGGAGACGATCTCCGCCGCGCTGGCGCTGCCGCCGTTGACGAGCACCACGAGCGGGAGCTGGGTCCGCTTCTTGCCGAAGGCCGACGACTTGCGTGCCACGTCGGCGGCACGGTTGCGACCTTCGGTGGACACGACGGGCTTGCCCTTCTCGAGGAACTTCTCGCTCACGGCGACCGCCTGGTCGAGCAACCCGCCCGGGTTGCCGCGCAGGTCGAGCACGAGGCCGGCGAGACCGTTCGCCTCCATCTTCACCAAGGCGTCCTCCAGCTCGTCGGCGGTCTTCTCGCCGAACTGGGTCAGGCGCACGTAGCCCAGCTTGTTGGCATCGACCGGGAACTCTCGGCGGTTGTCGACGTCCTTGACCGAGAAGACGCGGATGTCGGCCCGGGCGAGGGTGAACTCCTTCGGTTCGGTCCACGCCGGTCGGGAGATGGTGAGCGTGACCTTGGAGCCCGCATCGCCGCGGAGCCGCTTCACGGCGTCGCCCATGTTGAACTTCTCGGTGGACTGGCCGTCGATCTTCTCGATGCGGTCGCCGGCCAAGATGCCGGCCTCGAACGCCGGGGTGTCCTCCATGGGCGCGATGACGCTGAGGCCGCCGTCGCGGACGCCGACCTGCAACCCGACGCCGCTGAACGATCCCTCGGTGTCCTCCTTGAGCTCGTTGAACTTCACCGGCTCCATGAACTCGCTGTGCGGGTCCAACGTCCCGAGCATCCCTTTGAGAGCGCCTTGGACGAGGTCCTTGTAGGTGAGCTTGCCGCCGTCCACATAGTCTTTGCGGACGCGCTCGAGCACACGGGAGAACAGCTCGAGCTGCTGGTAGGCGTCGTCCTTCTCGCCGGCGGCGGAGAGCCGGTAGACTTGGGCGCCGACCGACACGTACACGGCGAGGGCGAGGACGAAGACGGCGTAGGCCAATCGCTTTTTCATGCGGTGCCGCGGCAGCGGCGAGAGGATTCTAGGAGCGCTCGGACGCGAAGCAACCGCGCGCCTCGGAAAAGACGTCATCGGTTGGCGGCGGGCGCCCGAAGCGCTAGCCTCGGATGGCATGAGCGACCCCACATGGCAGGAACGGTTCGGGCAGGTCTTCCAGCGCGGCATGGCGGCGTGGGAGTCCGGGCGGAGGTCGCCGCGCACGATGTTCGGGGCCGAAGACGCGGCATTCCTCGCGGGCATCGGTGTGACGACCCAGGAGCTCTTCGACTTCGTGGATGACCTCCTCCGCTACGGCGAACCGGACCTGGCGACGGTGCTCGCCGTCACCGGGATCCAACGCGACCACTTTCTCCGCGAATTGGGTGG
>CANGMH010000418.1 GCA_947454005.1 Verrucomicrobiota bacterium | reverse complement strand
GATGGCGCTGAACATCAGCGCGCCGGGCACGAGCCAGGCGAGGCCGGCCCAACCGGGCGTCGGGAAGGTGAGCCCGAGCAACAGGCCCGCGAGCAGGGCGAGCGCGAGGCGCAGCCGGAGCCTTGTGATGGCGGAGGACAGCTTCAACGCGGGGACGTTGCCGGGATCGCGGGAGCCGGACGAGCGGCAAACCATCCGCCGCACCCACATCGCCGGGGATCCCTGTCCTCGCGCCACCGAGACGGATTCAGCGCCGTCGGCCTCCGCCGAGCAGGCCGCGCATGATCTCCCGGCCGAGCGTCCCGACGATCGCGGTGGTCGCGGTCCGCATCGCCGTCTTGGCCACCATCGTCCCGAGGCTGTCCGGTTGTCTTCCGCCGCCGCGGGGTTTCGAAGCAACGGTGGGCAATGGAGGAGCGGTCGGCGCGGCGGCAGCGTCGTCGCCGCCTCCGAAGAGCGAGGCGAAGAAGCCTTTCTTCGCGGGCTCCGCCGCGGGTCGGTCGGCGGCCGGAAGGCTCCCATCCGTGACCGGAGCCAGCGCGCCGGTGATGCGTTCGTAGGCGGATTCGCGGTCCACCGCCTTCTCATAGACCCCGGCGACGAGCGACGTGGCCATGACCGCCTTCCGTTCCCCTGGTGTGATAGGCCCGATCCGTGACCGGGGCGGGACCACGAAGGCCCGTTCCACGACGGTCGGCTCTCCGCGTTCGTCCAAGAGGCTGACCAGGGCCTCGCCGACGCCGAGCTCGGTGAGCACCGACGCGGTCTTCAGCCCGGGGTTGGCACGGAACGTCTCCGCGGCGGCGCGGACGGCCTTCTGGTCGGCCGGAGTGAAGGCGCGCAGCGCGTGCTGCACGCGGTTGCCGAGCTGGCCGAGGACCTTGTCCGGGATGTCGCGCGGGTTCTGCGAGACGAAGTACACGCCGACGCCCTTGGATCGGATCAACCGGGCGACCTGCTCGACCTTGAGGAGCAGCGCGTCCGGGATGTCGTCGAAGAGCAGATGGGCCTCGTCGAAGAAGAACACCAGCTTCGGCTTCGGCAGGTCGCCGGCCTCGGGCAGGCGCTCGAACAGCTCGCTCAGCATCCACAGCAGCGCCGTGGCATAGACCTTCGGCGAGCCCATCAGCCGGTCCGCGGCGAGGATGTTCACGACGCCGCGGCCCTCCGCGTCGGTCTGCATCAGGTCGTCCAGGTCGAGCGCCGGTTCGCCGAAGAACTTGTCGCCGCCCTGGGATTCCAGCGTGAGCAGGTTGCGCTGGATGGCCCCGATGCTGGCGGCGGAGATGTTGCCGTATCCGCTCCGGAAGGCGGCGGCGTTCTCGCCGACATGCCGCAGCACGGCGCGGAGGTCCTTGAGGTCGAGCAGGAGCAATCCGTGCTCGTCGGCGACGCGGAAGACCAGGTCCAGCACGCCTTCCTGCACCTCGTTCAACCCGAGCAGCCGCGCCAGCAACAGCGGCCCCATCTCCGTCACCGTGGCGCGCACCGGATGGCCTTGCTCGCCGAAGATGTCCCAGAAGGTGACCGGGCAGGCGAACGGCCGGAAGTCCGCGAGACCGAGCTGCCGCACGCGTTCGAGGACCTTGGGCGACTGGCCGCCGGCCATGCAAAGTCCGGCGAGGTCGCCCTTCACGTCGGCGAGGAACACCGGGACGCCCTGGGCGCTGAAGCTCTCGGCGAGACCCTGGAGCGTGATGGTCTTGCCGGTGCCGGTGGCTCCGGCGATGAGTCCGTGCCGGTTGGCCATCGCCGGCAGCAGACATAGGTCGGCGGTCTTGTTCTTGGCGACGAGGATGGGAGAAGGCATGGGCGGGACCGGAGGCGCGGAGCGCGGCGCGTCACGGCAGGACAAATGGCGGATCGTGAGGGGAAATGCAAACCGGGGTTCGCGCGAAGGTGCCTCGCGGCGGAGGCCGGACGGCGAACGCGGGACCGCGGGCAACCGGCCTGGGATCACGGGCGCCGCCTCCATCGGCTGGTTTACGTTCATGTTTGTGAACATTCACCGGAACCAACCGTCTCGTGCGGTGTCTTCCTTTTCAGCGGCCGGCTTGCCGGCCACCTCGCAGAAGCCCGCCCCAGGCGGAGGACGACCGCAACCTCAAGCGTCCGCTGCCGTTGATCCGGATCCTCCCGGTGCCGCCGCGCGGTGCGGCACCGGATCTTCTCGCGGTCGCCTGTCGACCACGACCCTTCCGTCCCCAAGGACAAAAAAGGCCGCCGCGGTGAAGCGGCGGCCTTGTGAGGATCTTCAGCGGGTCACTTGCGCAACCGGTAGAAACCCGTGGCGGAGCCCGCGGTGAGGGTCACCGAGTTGCCGGTCACGCCGGGGACGGCCGCCCAGGTCGGGCTGCCGATGGCGGCGGAGGATTCCAGCGTGTAGCCGGCGGCGTCGGCGGGCCAGGCGATGGTGAAGCCGGTCGCCGTGCGGGTGATGGTCAGGGCCGGGGGCGGCACCTCGGCGACGACGCCGGTGATGACCAGCGGGATACCGTCGGGGGACGGCCCGCCGAGCGCGACCATCTCGGGGTCGGTGAGCTTGCCGGCGCGGATCTGCACCGAGCTCACGTACATGACGCGGCGCTCGTCCTGGTCGCCGTCGCCGAAGAGGATGGCGGTGGGCTGGAGGGCGCGGCGCGGTGCGTCGAGGCCTTGGTTGGCGGTCCAGTCGTCCTGCTTGATGCCGTCGACGAACTTGGTGACGACCGGCGGCGTGGCCGCTTCGTCGTATGCCGCGATCACGCGGTGCCATTCGCCCGCGGTGAAGGCGCCGGTGCCTTTGTATCCGTCGCCGCCCTGGCCGAAGTTGCTGCCCTGCCAGAACAGGTCGCCGTCATCGGTGTTGCTCAAGGAGCTGGTCTGGAGCAGCGAGGCGGCTCCGGGCCCGGTGGTGTCGACATAGAGGTCGAAGATCAACGTGTACTGGTTGACCTTGGTGCCGCCGCCGTTGGGCTTGATGCCGTGATCCATCACATAGCCGATGCGGCGATCGAGCGTGCCGGGGACCTTCATGACCTTCGTCGGCTTGCCGCCGATGTCGGCGACCCCGAGTTCGGTGGTGGTGCCGAAGGTGGTCTTGTCGTCCGCCGTGCCGGTCGGGCCGTCGAACGTCGGATCGAAGTAGGCCAAGGCCTTGCCGACCGTCGCGCCGAGGTCGGCGAATTCGAAGTCCCACTGGCCGGTGACCGTGCTCTTGGGGATGACCGCCGGGATGCCGTCGGCGGAAGGTCCGCCGAGCAGCACCGCTTCCGCGTCGGTGATCTTTCCGGCGCGGACCTGGACCGAGTTCACGTACATGACGCGGCGTTCGTCCTGGTCGCCGTCACCGAAGAGGATGGCGGTGGGCTGGAGGGCGCGGCGCGCGGCGTCGAGACCTTGGTTGGCGGTCCAGTCGTCCTGCTTGATGCCGTCGACGAACTTGGTGACGACCGGCGGCGTGGCCGCCTCGTCATACGCAGCGACGACACGGTGCCAGGCGCCCGCGGTGAAGGTGCCGCGGCCTTTGTAGCCGTCGCCGCCCTGACCGAAGTTGCTGCCTTGCCAGAACAGGTCGCCGTCATCGGTGTTGCTCACGGAGCTGGTCTGGAGCAGCGAGGCGGCTCCGGGCCCGGTGGTGTCGACGTAGAGGTCGAAGATCAACGTGTATTGGTTGACCTTGGTG